>CAHJWU010000060.1 GCA_903643085.1 Rhodospirillales bacterium | reverse complement strand
CTGGTGCCGATCGCCGGGCTCGCCGGCACGCTGGCCTGGCAGCGCCGGACCGTCCTGTCCTTGCTTGCCTGCGTACCGCTTTATGCGAGCCTCCTTCAGCTGGAGCTGCCGGACGCCGCCGCCCTCTGGATAGGGCCGCCCACGCTCGCCTTGCTGAAACAGACCTGGCCGGGCTGGAACCGGCTGGGCGACGGCCTGGCAATCGCCGGCTATGCCGAACCCAGCCTGGTGTTCCTGACAGGCACACACACAAGCCTGCTGCCGAACGGCGCGTCGGCCGCCGCCATGCTGAAATCGGGCTCTGCCAGTCTGGTCCTGGTGGCCGGCACCGAACTGGCACGTTTCGCGGCGTCCGGTGTCGCAGCGCGCCGGCTGGGCGAGGTCTCTGGCTTCAACTACTCCCGCGGGCGCTGGGTTTCGCTGACCGCATACGCGAAATAGGGCCGAAGGCTGGCTGGTTGCAGAAAGCCGGACGGTAGCAGGCGATCCTGCCTGGACGATGACCGCCGGGGATCATTGCATTCTGCGGGAACAGGTTCGAGCCGCGTCTATCAGCCAAGAAAACCTTGCCTTCGGCCTGTGAACCTCAGCGGCACCGGGCTTTGACGGTGCCTAGACCCTGACCGCCGCCCTGACATCCTCTATGGCGCGCAGCAGGGCCGTGGTGGTGAACGGCTTCGGCAGGAAACGCTCTTGCGGCAGCATGTTGCGCAGCTCGGAATAGCGACCGCTGATGAATACCACGGGCAAGCCGGGGCATATCTCGCGCGCGGCCCGGGCGAACGCCAGGCCGTCCATGCCGGGTCCGAGATTGATGTCCGTTACGACCACGTTGGGCGGATGATCGGCGTTCAACAAGTTCATTGCGGCTTCTGCCGAACCACAACCTTCGATGCGCAGTCCGGCCTCGACAAGCGCTTCGTAGAGGTAGTCCCGCACGGAGTCGTCATCCTCCACGAGCAGAATGTCCAAAAAATATCTCCCGCAAAACCTCAGGTTGCAACCTGAAGCAGAACGAATTTAAAAAAACTACACGAAAATGCGAGCGAAAGACTACATAAGGGGGTGTGGCAGAATAGTCAGCTTTTCGCTGGACCTATCGCCCGAAGTTCACCGATGTGACGCAAAACGATACGGTGCGTCTCCGTAGCGAACGCCCGCAGGCCAAGGTTCGTCCCGCCTGACGCCTCCTTGGCGAAAGCTGCGCCGTCCTTGGCGTGGATGTCGTCCATGTCCTGCAAGTAAAGCGCATCGAACTGGCTGCCTTGCGCGGCCTTGAGCGCGGCAAGCTCGCGGGAGAATCGCTGGTTCAGGGCGCCGGGGAAACTCAGGCCGGCGGCGGCGGCCGTGCGCTTCAGCTTGTCGCCGACCAGCCCGTGATCGTGCTGCTCCGTCGTCCCCTGATCGCGTATGTCCTGCGTCGAGCCTTGCGTGGCGGCCGCGGTGCCGGCTTCCACCTCGAACATGCCGCCCTGGCTGACCATGGCGACGAAACTGCGGTCTGCCGCCGAGGCGGGCTCCGCGGCTTTTCCGGCGGTGCCGGCCAAGCAAAGCAGCATTGCGGTCGCGAACAGGCAGGAGGCGCGCATGGTATGCTCCATTGGGTGCTGCATCAGCAACATCCGTGGAACTGCGAAGTTTTACGTCAGCGCGGTCAGGCCGGGGGTGGTGGAGCTGAGCGGGATCGAACCGCTGACCTCCTCATTGCGAACGAGGC
This sequence comes from Rhodospirillales bacterium, assembly GCA_903643085.1. GTDB lineage: Bacteria > Pseudomonadota > Alphaproteobacteria > Acetobacterales > Acetobacteraceae > BOG-908. The sequence continues at coordinate 11,562 of CAHJWU010000060.1, read as the reverse complement.
GCTCTCCCAACTGAGCTACAGCCCCCCAGACCGGCGGGAGCGCACATTGCTCAGGGTCGCGAGGCTGCGTCAAGGAAGGCAAGGCGTTCTTTTTCGCGAAAAAGAAGGCCTTTCTTCCTTCCTCCCCACCGCCTAGGGTCCGCCCGCCATCCTGGAGGCACCCGGTTGCTCACGTCGATCGTCTTCACCGTGCTGTTCACCCTGCTGAAGCTGTTCACCTGGGCGATCATCCTTTCAGCCATCGTCAGCACGCTCATCGCCTTCAACGTGCTCGACACGCGCAACCGCATGGTCTGGACGATTGCTGACTTCCTCTACCGGGTGACCGAGCCGGCCATGCGGCCGATACGCGCGGTTCTGCCGAATTTCGGTGGAGTGGATCTGAGCCCGCTGGTGGTCCTGCTGCTGCTGCAGCTCGTCGTGGCTCCGGTGCTGGTCGAGTTGCAGAACGGCCTGCGCTATGGCGTCTGGCAGCCGCTGTTCTAGGGCCGTCGGTGACCGCGCGCATCCTGGACGGCCGCGCTTTGGCCGCTGCTTTGCGGGCAGACGTGGCCGCACGCGCCGCCAGCCTGGCCTACCGCCCGAAACTGGCCGTGGTGCTTGTGGGCGACAATCCGGCGAGCGCCGTCTACGTAAGCGCCAAGGACCGCGCCGCCCGCGAGGCGAGGCTCGACGCGCAGACGATCCGCTTGCCTGCCGAAACCACCCAGGCCGCCCTGACGGACGTAGTCGGCGCGCTGAACGCGGATCCGCACGTGGACGGCATACTGGTCCAGCTTCCGCTGCCGCCGCACGTCGAAAGCCGTGCCGTCCTCGAGGCAATCGATCCTGCAAAGGACGTGGACGGCTTCCACCCCATCAACGCCGGCCGCCTTGCCGACGGTCAGGACGTGCTGACCCCTTGCACCCCGCGCGCGGTGATGAAGCTGCTGGCCGCGGCAGGCGCAGCGCTCTCCGGCGCACGTGCCGTCGTGATCGGCCGGTCTGCCATCGTCGGCCGGCCGGTGGCAGGCCTGCTCACCGCCGCCCACGCCACCGTCACCCTCGCGCATTCCCGCACCCTGGACCTGGCCCACGAGTGCCGACGCGCGGGGATCGTGGTGGCCGCGACGGGCCGGCCGGAGATGGTGCGTGGCGACTGGGTGGCGCCTGGCGCCGTGGTCATCGATGTGGGCATCAACCGCGTGGCCGGCGGCCGGCTAGTGGGTGATGTGGCATATGACGAGTGCCTCGGCCATGCGGGCGCGATCACGCCGGTGCCTGGCGGGGTGGGGCCGATGACGATTGCCTGCCTGCTGGAGAACACGCTGCTGGCGGCGGAGCGAAGAAGGTAACGTCTGGTCTCTCCCAAAACATCAGTCTTCTGCCGCCGCTCGCGCAAGCGGCGACGTTGTTCCGAAACGAAGCTTGTGGGGGTTTTCTGTAACGCTGTGGCGCGTGGCAACGCATGTCAGGGCGGAACCCGTGATGGCGGCGTACAACCGCGCAGAGTCTGGAACATTCAACGCTGCGACGTCGCTACTCTGCTTGACGGCTTGCAACCCGCCTCAATCTCTTAACTTCTCTGTGCAAATGTGTCTGGGAGGCAAATCGGCTTAAATGCTGATCTAAAAGATGTGGCTGTCACACCCGCAGCGCCAAGCCGGCGAACCGGCGATTAGCCGCCAGGTGTTGCGAGAGTTACCGACACTTGGAAGGTGGCAACGCAAGAAGCTTTTGGCACGTGCCGCAGTCTGTAACGAGGACAGCCACAAGCACGTAAACCGCGGAGTGAAAGTATTTAACTCGCACTATCGTCGTTCGGTTTATTTTCAGACGTTCACTGATGCAAAATACACTCTTGTCGACCGCTAATCCGGAGAGGTGCTGTTCGTCGGGTTATCCCGGCGCAAGGAGAAACGCCTGGCGACTTCGCGTCTGTAGGCGCCGTTCGCGCTCGCGAGTCGATCAACAGATCAGCCCAGAATACCATCCAGGCCTTCGTTGCTGCTCTTGAGCATAACCCGATTGCAGTCCAGGAAATACAGGCCTCGTGCTGAAACGCGCCTCCAGGCCGGTCGCGTCATATTTAGGGTGGCGCACTCGGCCTAAGCTTGCTTCTCTGCGGCGATAGCTGGGAGGCGATCGCCGTGCGGTTAAAATGCGTAGCTCTTGGATTTGGAGCGTTGGCCTTCGTCCACTTTGCGTCAGCCCAGCCGAACGACGAACCGAACGTCGAGCACAACCTGGACACCGCCATCTCCCCCGACGAGATAAGCGGCTGGATGAAGCAGATGGCCAGCCAGCCGAACCAGGTCGGCTCGCCGCATGACCGCGCCAACGCCGAATTCGAACTCGGCCTGTTCAGGCAATGGGGCTGGGACGCGCATATCGAGACGTTCCAGGTGCTCTACCCGACGCCGGTGTCCGAGGTGCTGGAGACCACGGGGGCAAACCCGTTCCGCGCCACGCTGCAGGAGCCGGCGGTGGCGGGCGATGCCACCTCGGCGCGCATCTCGGGCGCGTTGCCGGCCTATGTCGCATACCAGGGCGACGGCGACGTCACCGCGCCGCTGGTCTATGTAAATTACGGCATGCAGGACGACTATCTGGCCCTGCAGCGCCTGGGCATAGACGTGCGCGGCAAGATCGCCATCGCCCGCTACGGCCATGGCTGGCGTGGCCTGAAGCCAAAGCTGGCGCAGGACCACGGCGCCATCGGCTGCCTGATCTATTCCGATCCCGCTGACGACGGCTACGCCACGGGCGGGACCTACCCCGACGGCCCGATGCGGCCGGCCCGCGGCATACAGCGCGGTTCGGTGGCCGACATGCCGCTCTACCCAGGTGACCCGCTGACGCCCGGGGCCGGCGCCACCGAAAATGCGAAACGCCTGACGCGCGCGGAGGCGAAGGTGATCCTCAAGATACCCGCGCTGCCGATTTCCTACGGCGACGCGCAACATTTCCTGGCTACGCTGGAAGGGCCGGTGGCGCCGGAAGGCTGGCGTGGCGCGCTGCCGATCACCTATCGCGTGGGCCCCGGCACCACGCCTGTGCATCTTGCCGTCAAGTCCGATTGGAGCCAGAAGCCGGTCTACGACGTAATCGCAACCCTACGCGGTGCCGACCTGCCGGACCGGTGGGTAGTGCGCGGTAACCACCATGACGGCTGGGTGTTCGGCGCCAGCGATCCGCTGAGCGGCCAGTCCGCCCTGCTGGCCGAGGCGCAGGCGATTGGCCGGATGGTGCAGGCCGGCTTCAAGCCGAAGCGCACGATCATTTATGCGAGCTGGGACGGCGAGGAACCCGGCCTGATCGGCTCCACCGAGTGGGCCGAGACGCATGCGGACGACCTCAAAAAGCATGCCGTCCTCTACATCAATTCGGACGAGAACGGCCGTGGCCTGCTCGATGTCGGCGGCAGCCCGGATTTCCGTCACTTCGTGAGCGGCATCGCGTCCGACGTCACCGATCCGGAGACGAAGGTGTCCGTCGCCACCCGCCTGCGCGCCTACATACGCGTGCAGGCCGGCGAGCCTGGTGCCACGGCACGCGAGCAGGCCGAAGCCAAGATCGCGGCCGACCCCGCGCGCGACATCCCCGTGGCGGCACTCGGCTCGGGCTCGGATTTCTCCAGCTTCCTGCAGCATCTCGGCCTGCCGGCGCTGAATTTCAGCTATGGCGGCGAAGGCGAGAGCGGCGGAGTGTATCATTCCGCCTACGACACCTGGGAGCACCACGGCCGCTTCGTCGATCCCGGCTTCGTCTATGACGCGCTGCTGGCCAGGACCGTGGGCCGGGCGGTTCTGCGCGCAGCCGATGCGCCGCTGCCGTTGCAGCAGGCCGGGGACTTTGCTGAAGCGGCGGCTGGCTATCTCGCCGAGCTGCGCAAGCTTGCCGACACCGAGCGCCAGGCCGCCGAGGCCCAGGCGGCGCTGCTGCGCGACCACGCCTACCAGCTCGCCGCCGACCCCTCTCAGCCGAGCCGGCCGCCGGCTGCCCTGGCTCCTGTGCCGTTTGTGGAGTTCGCCGCGCTGGAGAACGCCACCGCGCGCCTGACCCACAGCGCGCACGGCTACGACGCGGCGCTGGCCCATGGCGGCGCTGCACTCCCGCCGGACAGGCTGGCCAGGCTGGACGCGCTGATGCTGACGATCGATCAGGTCTTGGCGCCAGATATCGGCCTGCCTGGGCGGCCCTGGTACAGGAACCTCATCTTCGCGCCGGGCCGCTTCACCGGCTATCAGGCAAAGACGTTCCCGGCCGTGCGCGAGGCGGTCGAGGAGCGGCGCTGGGCGGAGGCTGACCGTTACGTGAGTATCACGGCTGCGGCGCTCAACGCCTATAGCGACAGGCTGGATGCGGCGCGGGCGGTCCTGGAAGGCAAGTGAAGCACGGCAGCCAAGCCGTTTCAAAAGAGCAAACGCTGTGCCGGCGCCGTCGCACAAAATGTAATACCGGCCGTATTGCGAGTGAGACATAGAAAGCAAGCAGTCCTTTTTTGCAAAAAAGGACCAAAAAACTTTTGCTTCTCCGCATTTGCGACGCTTGAGTGTCTTCGGATGCAGCGACGTGGCTGAACCTGCGCAGAATTGAGGTTCACGAGTAGCCTTGGGCGGGCTGGTGAGCGCACGTCCTCCTATGCGCGTCTTACAGGCGTAAACGTTTCTGGTCATTTTTCCTCGAAGGACTGCTTGCTTCCTAACCTTTCGGCAACCCTGCTTGAATACTTTCACGTCCGTGAGGGTCCCATGCAACAATCTCCACTGATCCAGACACCGCTGGCAGGTTGCGCCGAACTGGACCATTTGCTCTACGCTGCGCTGGACAGCGTGCCCTTCGGCCTCATCGTTTTGAACGCTGATCGCAGCATCCGCCTCATGACGGCTTCTGCCGCGGCGCTGCTCGGCTTCTCCGGAAATGTTGGCGTATCTGGAGTGCCCGTACCGGACTTCGTCGCCGGCTGTGGCGCCTTAAACCGTGGCAGCCTGGCGGTGCTTCGCGCCGCCCTGGCAGGAGAAGCCGATGCCTCGTCTGACATCCTGCTCAGCGCGCAAAGCCTCGCCGGACAGCGCACGATCGCCGCTGACATCCGTCCCGCCGGCGCGCTTGGCTGGGTGTTGAGCCTGGAAGACATCACGCACACGCAGCAGACGCAGGACTGGCTGCTGGAACACGCGTCTTCAGACCCCGTCACCGGACTTTGGAATCGCCAGCATTTCCTGTTGATGCTGCATGACCAGCTCGGCACGGCGGCGGCGGAAGGCACGAACGCCGTGTTCCTGCTCGGGCTGCAAAGGCTGAAGCACGTCAATGACACGTTCGGGCTGGCGGCGGGAGACACGCTGCTGCGCCTGATCGCCGACCGACTGCTCACGCTGACGGATCGCCACGACATGCTGGCCCGGCTATCGGGCGACGAGTTCGCCCTGGCGGTGAACAGGGCAGGGGGTCGCGCGTCGATCACAGCCTTCGCCGTCCAGCTTGCGGCCGCGCTTGCCAAGCCGTTCGTGATTGACGGCCAGTCCGTGACGCTGCATGCGCATGTTGGCATCGCCTGCGCGCCGGCGGACGGCGACACCGCGGACGCCCTGTTGGCAAATGCCGGCCTGGCGCTGCTCGAGACCACGACGCGCGGCGCGACCGCCACGTGTTTCTTTGACCCTGCGCTGAACGAGCGCGCGCGCGCGCGCCGCGCCTTGGCCGCCGACCTCAGAGCTGCCTTGGACCGCGATGAGTTCGAATTGCATTACCAGCCGCAGGTGGACGTCCATCGCGGCTGTGTCACCGGGATGGAAGCGCTCATACGCTGGCGCAGTCCGCAACGTGGTCTGGTGCCACCAGGAGAGTTCGTATCCTTGGCCGAGCAGATCGGCTTGATCGACGGTATCGGTGATTGGGTGCTTCGCGAAGCCTGCCGACAGGCCGTGCGCTGGCCGGAACAGGTGACCGTCGCGGTGAACGCCTCCCCGCTGCAGTTCGAGACAGGCCATTTCGCCCGCTGCGTGGCCGAAGCTTTGACAGAGACCGGGCTGGACGCCAGGCGGCTGGAGATCGAGATTACGGAGAGCCTGCTGCTGCGCGACACTGGTGCGGTGACCGGCACGCTGGCCGCCTTGCACGAGATGGGCGTGCGCCTGGTGCTTGACGATTTCGGAACCGGTTACGCCTCCCTCAGTCAGCTCAGCCGGTTCCGGTTCGACAAGATCAAGATCGACCGCTCGTTCATCAGCCCGATCGACAGTTCGGTGGAGAACAGCGCCATCGTCCGCTCCATCGCCGCCCTGGGCGTCAGTCTCGGCATTCCCACCACCGCGGAAGGCGTGGAGACAGCCGCGCAGCTCGAACAGATAAAGGCCAATGGCTGCACCTGCGTGCAGGGATATTTCTTCAGCCGTCCCGTGCCTTCCGCGGACGTGCACAATTTGCTGGTCCGGCTGCACCACCCGCCCGTGTTTGCGGCTGCGTAAACAATGCAAGCAGACAGTTGTTTTTAAAAGAAGTTCGACGAACCTGCTCGCCTGCATCACCGGCCGCGTGCACCCGCAAGACACAGGCCCGCCCCAAGTCTGCGGACATGATGTTCGATGCGCGGTGTTACCCAAATGACTTTGAAGCAGCCTGCGTCTGCATCTCAGGAACCTGCCGCAGCGCGTTCAGCGCCACGTCGCAAACCCGCAGGTGCTCCTCATCCAGTTGCCCCGTCTTGCCGGCTGCCGCAACGTTCTGCAGCACAAGCGTCGCGATTTCCACGCAGCCCCGCGCGTGTGCAAGCATGGTCCTTAGATGTCTGACGTCCTCCTCCCTCTCCTCTATCTTGCGCAGCAGCGGGTCCCATGAGGAGTAGTGATCCATCAGGCGCTGCGCTTCATCGGCATGCTCGGCCAGGTATTTGAAGGTGAACTTCTTCTGGCTAAAATCGATCAGCCCGTCCACATGCGTCAAATCCTCGTCGTCCACGCGTTTGAAGCCCATGTTCCAGTCTGAATATTGCCGTGTCTCGATCGGCCTGCGGGTGAGCGACTTCACGTTGCTATGGCGGGGATCCTGGAGGATCTTCCCGTAGAGCGTGTCCACGGCCGCCTCTTCGCCTTCGAGCGTCTGCAGAAATACTTCGTTTCCATACAACAACATACCGGTCAGGCCATCGCGCTGATTGTTCGCCAGGCATGTCTGCAGCAGGTCAACGAGCTCCGCTGTCGTCATCGGCTGGGCGACCGAGCTGATATACGAGAGCTGGATCATCGTTCCGTATCCTTTTTGCGATGCGCGACGCGGCTGTAGACGACATGCCTGCTGGGGAAAAACCTGCATTAGACGCGTTCGATGAAGCTGCGTGACGTCCGACCGGCTCTCCGGGCCAAGATGCCGGTCCGGCACCGCCGGGTGTCACTCTATGCCAGGCCGGCCCCGCTCGTCGAGGAGGTGAAAGCCGGATGGCAGCGGGGGCTCGCCCGATCGGACCGGGCCCTTTGGCATGACCGTTGCCCGACGCCAGGCTGCACAGGCGGCCGGCGCCAATCGGTCGGGAGGTCGCCTGACAACGGGCCAGGCGGATCATCGAGGTATCCGCGCCATGTGGGGCAGGCGGGTCGCCAGGTCGGCGCGCGCGGCGCTGAATGTTATCCGCCAAGGCGGGCGCGGCAATGGTGGTGTGCGCCAGGAGGAGCCACGCAGTCTGATGTCCTGCATGCCCTTGGTCCAGACCGGCGACGGTCCTGATCCGCAGCGCGCAGCGGCAGGCGATGGAACGCCGGTCGCCTGCACCGCTCGGAGTTCGCTTGAACGCGTAGACGCCAGATAGGGATGCCGTGATCACCCGGAACCCGATCTCATGTCACCCAGTGTGACGCCTGAAAGAACGGCAGGCGCGCCACACCGCCACGATTGAGACGGCCCGGCTGCAGGTGGACCTGCGGCGCCTCGAACAGGAGAGAGCGCGGGAGTTATGGTGACAGGTCAAAGAGGGTCTTTTCCTGAACACAACAGGCAGGGACGCCCGGTCCGTAGTTGCGCGAATGTTCACCGCGTTCACGACCACGCTATGCAGGTCTCCGGCGCGTTGTAAGGACCTGCTCAGTTCGGGTTTTCAATCTGGGCGGTTTTGTCTTCGTCGCACGCGAAACGCGGCTCTTGTAAGCGGGAGGCGACAAAAGCGCGCCTGGCCACGAGCTGGGTGTCATGAAGCGTAGGAGCGGTAATCCCGTCGGCCTCCCGGGCGCGCGCATGCGCCGCGACGAAACGCCAGCCTTTATTGTTCGGCAGCAGAACCGCGGCTCCTATGAAGATGCCGTCGACTTCGACCACTTTAGAGGTCTGCAACTGTGTCGGGCGAAAATGCGCGTCCATCCTACGTCTCGCAAACGCCCGGGACAAAGATGACGTTTATGATGTAGAGCACGGTCCGGCCTTTCGCGGAGTTAAACTCCGTCTTGTTAGTACATCCAGAAAAAGCACGAAGACGGCGCTAATACCAGTATCTGTTTCTCACAATACCCCGTTCAAGCGGCTCGCGACAGTAATTGGTGCGATGCAGCAGACACCGGCGACGTGTAGACGTCGGCAACGCGGGAGCAGACGGACGTTTCCGCGTGTTGTCCTATCAAGTAAGGCCTTACTTTTCTGCCAATCCACGATGCTCGGCCGTACCGCCCAGCATGATCAGGACCGGGCCGCCGCGCGACCAGGCGTTCGCTGTCTGTGCCAGTTCCTCCAGGGGACCGCGCAATACCCGGGTGTGAGACGTGCCGCCTGACTCGACCAGGACAGCCTGCATGTCGGTGGCGAAGCCGGCTTGCGCCAGCTCGTCGCGCAGGCGCGGCAGCGTGGCCAACCCCATATAGATGGCGAGCGTCACGCCCGGGCGCAACAGGCCCGCGTAATCTATGCCGAGGTCCGGGCGGCGGCGGTGTGCGGTGACGAAGGTGACGGCGTGGGCCGCGTCGCGATGGGTGAGCGGGATGCCTGCGGCTGCTGCGCAGGCCAGCGCCGCGGTGATGCCGGGAACCACGTCATAGGCGATGCCGGCGGCGGCGAGGGCTTCGACCTCTTCGCCGCCGCGGCCGAAGATGAAGGGGTCGCCGCCCTTGAGGCGGACGACGCGACGGCCTTCCTTTGCGAGCGTTACCAGCAGCGCATTTATGTCGCGTTGGGGCATCGTGTGGTTGCCCTGGGTCTTGCCGACGTCGATGCGGTCGGCATCGCGGCGGGCGAGGTCGAGGACCTCGGCGGTGCCCAGGCGGTCGTGCACAATGACGTCAGCTTCGCCGAGCAGACGCAGGCCGCGCAGGCTGACGAGGTCCGCCGCCCCCGGCCCGGCGCCAACCAGGTGGACGATGCCCGGAGCGGGCCGGACAAGCCCTGCTTCGGCGGCGGCGAGCTCGGCTGTGTATTCGACGCCCGCGGCGTCATCGTCGCCGGCGAGGGCGAGGTCTGCGGTGCGGCCGGCGAAGATGCGTTCCAGCAGACGTCGGCGGCGCAGGGTGTCCGGTATGCGGCGGCGGGTTTCGGCCTTGAAGCGCTCTGCAAGGCCGGCGAGGCGGCCGTAGGCGGGGGGTACCCAGGTTTCGATCCGGCTGCGCAGGAGGCGGGCGAGGACGGGTGCCGCGCCACCGCTGCTGATGGCGATGGTCAGCGGGTCCCGGTCCACGATGGCCGGTGTGATGTAGCTGCAGAGGTCCGGCTGGTCCACGACGTTGACCGGTATGCCGGCACGCTGGGCGGCGGCGGAAAAGGCGGCCAGCTCGGCGGCCGGGGCGCCTGAGGCGACTGCGAGTGCAGCGCCCTCGAAGCGGGCTTCGGCGGCGGTTTCTATGTGGTCGATCTGCGCGCCGAGGCTGTGGAAGAGCTCGGCGCGGCGGGTGGCGGCTTCGTCGTTGCCGAGGACGATCACGCGGCGGTTCTGAAGCTGGAGAAAGATGGGGTAGCCGCGCATGGGGGCAGGTGAAATCCGGACGGGAAGGCTGAGGAAGACCTTCTTTCTTGCAAAAAAGAAGCAAAAAACTTTCACTTCCCGCCTCTGCGGCGGTCGCGTTTCTCCGGATGAGATGGGCGCCGCAGCGGCGAGGCGGTGAAAGTTTTGCTTCTTTTTCGAGAAAGAAGGCTTCGCTTGCCTTTCCGCACTTTACCGTGCGCTGAAATCCAGGCGGCGGCCAACGACTTCTGCCGTCGCGTGAAATGAGGAGCACGGCGATGCCGGATGTCACGAGGCGCGGGCTTGCCGGGTTGGCCGGGGCGGGGCTGATAGCCAGCGCGCAGGCGGCGGAGACGCCGGAGCCGAGTGTGCTGCGCGGGACGGTAAAGGCGGGGCAGGTGAGCCTGCCGCCGCTGGATAATGCCGCCGACATCTCCGGAAAGGTGCCGCAGCTGGATGCGCGGGAGAAGCGGCTGGGCGTGGCGGTGGTGGGGTTGGGTCGGCTGGCGCTGACGCAGATCCTGCCCGGGTTCGGCCAGAGCAAGCATGTGCGTGTGACGGCGCTGGTGAGCGGGGAGGCTGACAAGGCGCGGATCATCGCCGCGCAGTACGGTGTGCCAGAGAACAGCATCTACGATTACAAAAACTTCGACGCGATCAAGAACAACCCTGAGATTGACGTGGTCTACATCGTGCTACCGAATGCGCTGCACGCGGAATACACCGTCCGGGCGGCGCAGGCTGGGAAACATGTGCTGTGCGAGAAGCCGATGGCCACGACGGTGGCCGACGCGCAGCGCATGGTGGATGCGTGCAGGCAGGCCGGACGTAGGCTGATGATCGCCTACCGGTGCCAGTACCTGCCGGAGTTCCGCGCGCTGGTCCAGATGGTTCGCAACCGCACGTACGGCAATTTGCGCATGATCGAGACGACCAACGGGCAGAACAACGCCAATGACGGGCAATGGCGGTTGAACAAGGCGATGGCCGGCGGAGGATCGTTGCCGGATGTGGGGGTGTATTGCCTGAACGCCGCGCGCTTCATCACGGGCGAGGAGCCGGTGGAGATCACGGCGCGCACCGTGCAGCCGGCTGACGATCCGCGGTTCCGCGAGGTGGAGGACCTGTGCAGCTTCACGCTGAAATTCCCCTCCGGCGTGATGGCGGTGTGCGGTTCGGGGTATTCCTACCACGAAAACCGGTTCCTGCGCCTGATGGCGACGGAAGCGACGTTCGGCCTGGATCCTGCGTATGGCTACGACAACCTGATCATGCAGATCGCGCGCAGGGACGCGACGAGCATGGGGCTGGAGCAGCGGCGCTGGGCGCCGAAGAACCAGTTTGCGTTGGAGATGGATGCGTATGCGGAGGCGATACGGACCGGGGCCGTGCCGCTGACCCCCGGGGAGGAAGGCCTGCAGGACATGCGGCTGATCGCGGCGATCTATGAGGCGGCGGCGGGTGGAAGCGTAGTGAAGCTGCAACCGGCGGCGCGGCTGGATGTGACGCGGGGACCGGTCGTGGGCGTTGAGGGGTAAGTCAGGTCGGCCGGCATTCAGCCGGAGCTGGCAAGGTAAGGCGAGACGAGGATTGCTCTTCTGAGGAAGAGTAGCAGGAGACTTTCATTCCTGCGCCTTTGCTGCAGCCGGGTTCGCCGCCATGAGCGG
>CAHJWU010000059.1 GCA_903643085.1 Rhodospirillales bacterium | reverse complement strand
GGCTGGATGCCGCAGGCTGCCAGACCGCGCGCCTGCCCGGCGCCGCGTCCGCAGCCCCCGTCTCGGCAGCCGTGGTCGCCTATGAGGACGACCAGGCCTGCAACGGGCCCACTCGCCTGGTGCTGCTGACGGTCTCGCTGGATGCCACGCCCGGCCTGCTCGGCGCTTTCGCCGACGCCCTGCACAATACGCTGCCGCTCCCGTGCTTCTCCGGCGACCTGGCGCCGGAGAAGCGGCGTCGCGCGCCGGTGCGTCACCTCGTGGCCTGGCGGCTGCCTGGCCGGATCGTCACGATTGGCACGCAGGCCGACGATCCCGACAGTGTCTCCATCGCCCTGCTGCAGACCGGCCACGCCGTCACATCCGGCGCCGGTACTGCGGCCGAACGACTCGCACAGGATTTTCGCGCCAGCCTGCCAGCAGCTTGCAAGTGAGCGAGCCGGCCGCGGTCCGCGCTGGCCTGGACCTCACGCTGCGCGCCGACCCGCGGCGCCTGGTGTTGCGCGTGCCCCTGGCCGTTCTCGCCTGCGCCGTGGCCGGCTCTGTCCTGATCCTCTGCGCGCGCATACTAGCCGGTCCGGGACGGGAACTCTCGGCCGCGGCACAGGCAAGTTCGCGTATCGCGCCGCTCTGTGCCCTGGCCTACGCCTACATACGTTGGGTGTACGTCGCGCAGACCAGGCTGGTCATCAGCGCCGACGGCGTCAGCCTCAACCAGCCGCTTGCAACCTGGATCGTCGCCTGGTCCGAGGTTTCGGCGATCGCCGAAGCAGGCCCGCTCTCTCCCACGCATCGCGGCGGCATAGGCGCTGGCGTAAACCTGCGCCTGCGCGCCGGCGGCACGAAATCCATACCGGACGTCTTCGGTGTGTCACGTACTGAAATGGTAACGCGCCTGCGCCAGGCCATGCGATAGGTTGATGGTCAAAGGCAAGAAAGCCTTCTTTTTCGAGAAAAAGAAGCAAAAAGCTTTTGTCCGGCTGTCGCCGACCTTTCCACGCGGCGCGACGGCCGAGTCAAAAGTTTTTTGCTTCTTTTTTTCAAAAAAGAAGGCCTTGCTTTCTTACGCTCTGGGCAGCCGCACCACGAACCGCGCGCCCAGCACCCGCCCGTCCGGATCGCGCCGGTTCTCCGCGCTGATGCGCCCCCGCAGCGCCTCCACGATCTGCCGGCTGATCGACAGCCCAAGCCCAGAGTGCCGCCCGAACGACTCGCCTGCCGGCCGCTCCGAATAGAACCGGTCGAACACGTGCTCCAGGTTGCTCTCCGGAATTCCCGGACCCTCGTCCTCTACCGACAGCTCGACCATCCCGCCCGTCTCGCGCCCGCGCAGCAGGATGGTGCCCCCAGGCGGCGAGAAACTCTGCGCGTTGCCGATCAGGTTGCGCAGCACCTGCACCAGGCGGCCTTCCACGGCCAGCACCACCAGCGGGCTCGCCGGCAGGTCCACGCTGAGCTGCGCGTCGCCATCCGCCCGCGTGGCGTCGGCGATCTCGCCCAGCACCGCCATGATCGGTCCCACGTCCACCGGCTCGGCCGCGGTGCGCGACAGCTCGGCGTCCACCCGGCTGGCATCGCTGATGTCGCTGATCAGCCGGTCCAGCCGCACCACGTCTTCCTGGATGATCGCCAGCAGCCGTGCCTGCTTCGGCGGCTCGCGCACCCGCTTCAGCGTGTCGATGGCGCTGCGTATGGAGCTGAGCGGGTTCTTGATCTCGTGCGCCACGTCGGCGGCAAACCGCTCGATCGCGTCCATCCGCCCCCACAGCTCGGTGGCGGAGGTGGACAGCGCCTGGCCCAGCTCGCCTATCTCATCGCGCCGGCGCAGCAGGTTCGCCGGCACCGCACCCGCGCGGCCATGCCCCTCCCGCATGTCCTGCGCCGCGTCCGCCAGCCGAAGGATCGGCCGGGCCAGCGTCAGCGACAGATACCAGGACAGCAGCACGGTGAGGATCAGCGCGCCGAAGAACAGCCCCAGGATCGACACCCGCACCGCGAACAGCGAGCGGTCCACCTCGATCGCATCGCGCGTCAGCAGCACGATCCCCACCGTGTGCCGGTCGCGCTCCACCGGCTCGGCCACCGTCACCAGCAACTGGCCCTCCCTTGTGCGGCGTATCAGCGGCGGCATCTCGTGGCTGTCGTCGCTGCTGGTCAGCCGCAGCTCCTCGCGCACGTCCGGCTGCCAGTCCGGGCCTGGCGCGTTCGGCGCCAGCGCCACCGTGCTGGCGCGGCTGTGCGGCACCAGGGCCAGCACGCCGTCATAGATACGGCTCACCCAATCGACCACTTCGGTGCGCTCCGCCGGGCTGGGCAGCGGCTCCGTGCGCACCGCCCCGCCAGCCCCCAGCCGCACCCGGCTGTCGGCGACGAGCGTGCCGTCGGGCGCGTAGATCTTGGCCCCGGCGTTCGGCGTGGGGTCGGTCAGGCGCCGAAGCAGCGGCCTGGCGATGTCAGCCACCAGCACCGGGTTGTTGGGGTCGCTCACCCGCACCGCGGTCTCGGCCAGGGCGCCGGCATAAATACGTGCCTGTTCGCGCAAGGCGGCCACTTCGGCTTCCAGCAGGCCGTCCTGATACTGGTCCAGATACAATACAGCGCCCAGCAGCAAGGCCAGGGGCACGAAGTTCACCAGGAGCACCCGGCGCATCAGGGGCGAGACCCATCTGGCGCGGTGGCGGGCTGGGGACTCGGCCATCAAGGAAGAAGTAAGGCCTTCTTTTTTGAAGAAAAGAAGCAAAAAACTTTTGCTCCTGACGCCTGCACAGAAGCCGGGCCCGTGCATGCCAGCATGCGTGTTTGCAGAACGGGTGAGGCTGTCCTGCAGGCGTGGGGACAAAAGTTTTTTGCTTCTTTTTTTCAAAAAAGAAGGCCTTGCTTGCCTAATGAAAATCCGCCTGGCCCTGACCCTCGCCCTCACCGCCGCCCAGGCGCAAGCCGCTCCCCTGACGCTCGCGCGCTCCACCAGCACCGCCGGCCAGACCCAGGCCCGCGACCCCGCGCGCATGTTGCCGCTCCCCAGCGCGCAAAAATGGGCGCTGCTGCGCCAGCACGTGCGCTACGTCTTCGTGCTGTTCCAGGAAAACCGCTCGTTCGACCACTATTTTGGCACCTATCCCGGCGCCAACGGCCTGTTTGACACCTACCCCGGCGCGGACCCGACCGACCCGGCCCAGCAGGCCGCGCGCGACAGCCCCAGCTTCCACCAGGCGCTATGGCGGCAGGACGGCAGCTTCGGCACGATCACGCCGTTCCTGATCCCGCGCACCATCACCGCCGAAGACGGCCGCCGCGTGCAGCTCTACCCAGAAGACATCGCCAGCGTGACGCACAGCCGCGCCGGCCTGGCCAGCGACATGCATTTCGACCACGCAACCCGCACGCAGGCCAGGGACGACGCCTACGCCATAACGAATGAGGGCCTCACCTACGGTGGCGACGCATCGGCGCCCGCCAGCCTGCTCACCAAATCCGGCGCGCCGATCACCGCCAGGCCGCCTCTGGCCGTGGTGCAGGCCGGCGAACTCGTCATGGCGCATGTCGATTGCGACACAATCCCCTTCCTCTGGCGCCTCGCCGACCGCTTCACCCTGTTCGACAATTTCCACCAGACCACGATCGGCCCCTCGACGCCGAACGCCATCGCCATGATCGCCGGCCAGACGGGCGAGACTCAATGGGCGCTGCATCCCGCCGCAACCGGCCGCCACCTCGACGGCGGCATCGCGATACCCAACCTGGTCGATACAGCGCCCTTCGCCGGCAGCACCGCCGACACCTCGCCAGGCCTCAAGCCGCCCTACGGCCCTGACAAGCAGGCGTTCGGCCCGTCCGCCACGGCGCCTGCTCCGCTCGCCCCCATCGCCGGCGCGCATCTGTCGCACGTGACGCTGCGCGGCTCGCCAGGCCCCTACAACACGGGGCTGAAGAATCAGGCGCAGCCGCCGCTCACCTTCGCCTCCCTGCCGCTGTCTTTCATGGGCACCGCCATAGGCGAGACGGTGAAGCAGGACGAGAACCCGGGCGTGGACCTGGCGGACGTGGCCCAGGACATCGCCACGATCGGCGCCGGCCGGGCGCCCGTCCCCTGGGGCTGGTACCAGCAAGGCTACACGCGCGAACCGTTCGACGGCGCCGCCACGATCGCCCTCAATCCCGCCGCCACCGCGCATCCTTCCTACATCGTGCACCACAACGGCCCGCAATATTTCGGCTATCTCGGCGATAACCCCGCCGAACTCGCGCACCTGCACGGCCTGCAGGATTTCTACACGGACGTCGCCGCCCACCGCCTGCCGCAACACGGCGGCGTGTTCTACGTCCGCGGCGGCTACTACAACAATTCCAACCTGCAGACGCTCAACCCGAACCCGGACGTGCGCGCCACCTTCGCTGGCAACGACGACCATCCCGGCTATTCGGATTCGCAGATCTCCGAAGCCGGCATCGCGGAATCCGTGAACGCCATAGCCGCAAGCCCGTACTGGCCACAATCCGCCATCATCATAACCTATGACGAGACAGACGGCCTGTACGACCACGTGCCGCCGCGCATACGCAGCTGGGGCCCCGACGGCGAACCGCTCGCCGGCGGCCCCCGCATCCCCGCCATACTCATCTCGCCTTACGCGGCCGCGCACACCATCAGCCACGTCTACAGCGAGCACAGCTCGGTCATAAAGTTCATCGACGCGCTCTTCGGCCTCACAAAGCTGGCCGACCTGCCGGACGAGCGCCGCGGCCGCGCACTCGGCGCCGCAAACCCGACCCGCGACCCCGATCTCGCAGCCCCCGACGGCCGGCCGCAACACGACCTCGGCCCAGCCGATGACCTTGCCGGCATGGGCGACCTGTCGGAAGCCTTCGACGCCGACAGGCTTCTCGGCCACGCGCCGGCGCTGCCGCCCGCCTACGCCCGCATCGAGGATACGCACAGTTTGCCGCATGCCGGCTGTGCCGCGCTGCACATCGCGCCCACGGATGTGGTGGACGGGCGTGTGATCGATCCGCCACCTGTGGATTTCAATCCGAGGCCTGTCGTCTCGCCTGGGCTGCCGCGCGAGGCTGGATGGATACCGTGACATCGGTACGCGTCAGGAGGGAGAGAAAGCAAGCAGTCCTTTTTTGCAAAAAAGGACCAAAAAACTTTTGTCTCCCCGCATTTGCGGCGTCCGGGTGCTTGCGGATGAAGCGAGGCAGCTCAGCCTGCGCAGGGATCGAAAGTTTTGCTTCTTTTTTGCAAAAGAAGGCCTTGCCTGCTTCGACTGATCCAGGATCATCCCTCAACACAGATACGAATCCCCGTCAGCGGTGTGCCGGAAGGCGAACGGCATAACTCGCCCGCGTCAAGGGGCCCGACATGGCTTGCGTCCGCGAAGCGTCCCTCACAGGTGACTGTCCCGGCCGCAGCCGGCCTTCCCTGCACAGTCAGGATGTAGCCGTAAAGAGCAACGCCCTTGCCGCGCGTTCCGCAGTAGGCACCAGCAAGAACCGGCGGCGTGAGGCTGCCATCCGCAAGAACACCCTGACACGCGACACCCTCAAGCGCCGCGCGATCGATTCTCGACATCTGAAAACCTTCGATCGCGTGGGACGTCCCGGGTGATCCCGCCCATCCCGTGCGGTCCGACACACAGTCACCGGTGTTCTGGACGTGCGCGATCAACGCCATCTGTCTGCTGGACCGGTCAGTCGTTTCAGCTCTTGTAATGGGCGCCGGCGCGGGGGAGGGACGGTCTGCCGCCTGCTCCGTGAAGCAAGCGGAATAGAGCGAAAGCAGCGTCACGGCGTAAGCGGTGATCGAGTCCCTGGTCAGAAAACGCTGGGCGAACATCCTGCCGCAACGGGCGATCTCCTCCGGGCTGTGTGGGCTCCAGCGGTCCAGGTCGAGCAGCAATTCTAAATCGCGATCGTGCTCGACCGGAACATAGTGCAGCCATTCCTTGAGTCCGTGAAAGTAGTACAGCATTTCCGCTGACGCATACTTCACCAGCACGCTGTTGCTTCTGAGACTTATGGCCACTCTCGAGCAGGTCGCGCCATTTCCGTCTATCGAAATGAGAAAGCGCCGGGTGAACTGCTCCTGCCAGCTCAAGCGCTGCTCCTGGCAAAAGGGCATCTCCTCGAGGATTTTTCTCGCCTCCGGAGTGTTGCACTGCACGATCGCTGGAAGAAAGAAATCAATGCGCGGATGCCCGTTGAAGAACTTCGCGGCCCTGAGCCTGGGCATGGTGCACGTCCGCGCGATCTCCTCCGTTATTGCTCCACCGGTGGTGGCTCCGACGAAAATGGCCGTGGAGGCTTTCTCCGAGAAGTCCAGGGTGTCTCGGACGCTGTCATCCTCGTGAAAACCGGACACCAGGAAATCGATGTCCGGCAGCAGGATCGTTCTGGCGCCGCGGGTTTTCTGAAAACTGAACAGCGGGACGTCCGCGTTCAGGATGAGCCGGTCGGCAAGGCCGACCGCTATCTTGAAATCGCACTCAGGTGCCAGATGCGCGGCCACGGCATCGAAGAACTGCAAATACGCGTTGACGCGCGTGATGTAGAAAGGCGTGCTCTCCGAATGCTGGGGCTTCTCGATCAGCGTGACCGTATTTGCACTGAAGTGAAACAGAAACACGGTGGGATTGGTCTGGTTGAGGGAGGCCCAGACCTCTTCGCATCGCGCCAGACTAACGGGATTCAGTCGCCACAACGAGAGTTCTGCCAGGGCCCAGCTCGTGAGTTCCGCCTGCACATCCGGATCGGTCACCAAGATGCTTGCCGGAGGCGCCTGGACCGCGGCCTGCCGGGGCGGCGCAACGATTTCGCCCGGACCGTCCTCGTCCACCTCGACCAGCTCCAGCAACTTTCCGCCGAAATCCACGGTCAGAACCCGGGGCGGCTCGTAAGGGGTGCGAAGCGGCGATGGGGGACGCAGCGGCAGCCACGCGGCGAGATCCACCTCGCGGCCGCCCAGTCTCACCCGGAAATCGTCTGCCAGAACCGCCGGAGCTCCGATCGTCCGTCCGGTTTCCGTCTCCGTCCAGGCATGGCCGAGCAGGTGGACAAGGTCCGCGAGATCCTGCTCCGTCAGCGGCAGAAAAGTCTCGTGCAGGGACGCCTGATCCCGGCTGAAGGCGATTTCGGGGCTGGATCGTTCGGCACAAAGGAACTGCCCGTAGCGGGCCAGCGTCACCCCGCGTCCGCCCGGAGCAACCGCCACCGCCAGTGCGCCCAGACGCGTCTTGACGCGCGGCTGTCCCGTGCCGCGCGACGCGGGCAGTTCCAGATCAAGCAGCCTCACGCCGGGAACAGTCTCGCCCGGCGCCAGCTGCAAAAGACCGCCGCCATCCTCCTGCAGGCCCACGACCGTCCCGTGCCACGTCAGCAGCAGCATCGCCCACCCTTTCCGCACGGTGTTCCGCCGCGCTTTTCCCGCCCGCTTTCGGCGCAGATGAGGCTTTGCCCATTTTCACCGCGTCAAGGCAATGGTACCGGACGGTCAAGTCAGCCAGGAAACGATCATGAGCGCCATCTCCGACATCATCGCCAGAGAGATCCTCGACAGCCGCGGCAACCCGACCGTGGAAGTGGACGTGGTCCTGGAGAGCGGTGCCGTGGGCCGCGCCGCCGTCCCCTCCGGTGCGAGCACCGGCGCCCACGAAGCCGCCGAGCTGCGCGACGGCGACCCCGCCCGCTACGGCGGCCGCGGCGTCCTGCAGGCGGTGGAGAACGTCCAGGGCGAGATTTTCGACGCCATCGGCGGCCTGGACCCGTCTGACCAGATACACATCGACACTACCCTGATCGACCTCGACGCCACCGCCAACAAGAGCCGGCTGGGGGCGAACGCCATACTCGCCGTCTCGCTCGCCACCGCCAAGGCCGCCGCCGCCGAGCTGGGCCAGCCGCTCTATCGCTATGTCGGCGGCGTGTTCGCCCGCACCCTGCCGGTGCCGATGATGAACATCGTCAACGGCGGCCAGCACGCGGACAATCCGATCGACATACAGGAGTTCATGATCCAGCCGGTCTCAGCCGCCACCATGGCGGACGCCGTGCGCATGGGCTCGGAGATCTTCGCCAGGCTGAAACGCGGCCTGAAGGATGCGGGCCACAACACCAATGTGGGCGACGAAGGCGGCTTCGCCCCCAACCTGGCCAGCGCCGACGAGGCGCTCGCCTTCATCGCCCGCGCCGTGGAAGCCGCCGGCTACCGGCTCGGCGAGGACGTCACCCTGGCACTCGACTGCGCCAGCACCGAGTTCTACCGCGACGGCCGTTACCGCCTGGACGGCGAGGGCCGCGACCTGGACGCGGAAGGCATGGTCGCCTATCTGGCCGAACTCTGCGACCGCTACCCGATCGTCAGCATCGAGGACGGCTGCGCGGAAGACGACTGGGACGGCTGGCGCCACCTGACTGAACAGCTCGGCGGCCGCGTCCAGCTGGTGGGCGACGACCTGTTCGTCACCAACCCGGACCGCCTCGCCCGCGGCATCGCCGAGGGCACCGCCAACTCTATCCTGATAAAGGTGAACCAGATCGGCACGCTGACCGAAACGCTCGAGGCCGTGCAGATGGCCCACCGCGCCGGCTACACCGCGGTGATGAGCCACCGCTCAGGCGAGACCGAGGACTCCACCATCGCAGACCTGGCGGTGGCCACCAATTGCGGACAGATCAAGACAGGCTCGCTCAGCCGCAGCGACCGGACGGCGAAGTATAACCAGCTGATACGGATCGAGGCGAAGCTGGGAGCTTCGGCGATGTATGCGGGACGGGGAATTTTGCGCGCCTGAGGCTTGTTCTCGAAAGGCAGGCCTTCCCTGCCTTCAGAAACCTGTTGCCACGTCAGTCGTTCTACCCGGGCACTGTAACAGGAGATTAAGATGGTTGACGAGAACCGCGTCACCGGCGCCCTTCACCAGGCCGAAGGCGCCATCAAGGAAGGTTTCGGCAAACTCACCGGCGACAAGAAGACCGAGGCCGAGGGTGCCGCAGAAAAGACCGGCGGCAAGGTCGAGAATGCCGTGGGCGGCGCCAAGGACACGGCGCGCGACGTACTCGACAAGTAGCGGCCGTCCAGCCACCGCGTGCGTCGAAGGGAGCCGCAAGGCTCCCTTCTGTCCGCTGCAACGGTCCAGCCAGGCGGTCATCTGCGTGAGAAAGACATTACGCTCACTGTCATGAGCAGGGTGCCTGCCCGTCAGGGCCGTCGACGCACAACCAAGGCTATTACGCTCGGCGACCGACCGCAAGCTTGTCAAAGCCACCCCGATCCGCCATATCCCGGCCGCCGGCGCCAACGCTCCGGCAAATTCACACGCGGGGCGCTTCCTGGTCCGCCAGGTCCGGTGCCGCACGGCCACCCCCGCGGAGGCTCAACCGGACTATGTCAGGAAAGGACCGCCACTCATGGCGATGCCCGATTTCTCCCTACGCCAGCTCCTCGAAGCCGGTGTGCATTTCGGCCACCACACCCGCCGCTGGAACCCCCGCATGGGGCCGTTCCTCTTCGGCGTGCGCAACCAGGTCCACATCATCGACCTGCAGCAGACCGTCCCCATGCTGGACCGCGCGTTGCGCGCCGTGCGTGACACCACGGCCGCCGGCGGCCGCGTCCTGTTTGTGGGCACCAAGCGCGCTGCGGCCGAATACGTGGCGGACAGCGCCAAGCGCTGCGGCCAGTACTACGTCAATCACCGCTGGCTCGGCGGCATGCTGACCAACTGGAAGACCATCACCGGCAGCATCAAGCGCCTTCGCCAGATCGACGAGATGCTGGGCGGCGACATCCAGGGTCTCACCAAGAAAGAGGTCCTGGACATGACGCGCGACCGCGACAAGCTGGAGCGCTCGCTGGGCGGCATCAAGGAGATGGGTGGCCTGCCGGACATCCTCTTCATCATCGACACCAACAAGGAAAAGCTGGCCGTCGAGGAAGCCAACAAGCTTGGCATCCCGGTGATCGCCGTGCTGGACAGCAACTCGGACCCGCAGGGCATCACCTTCCCGATTCCCGGCAACGACGACGCGATACGCGCCATCACCCTGTATTGCGACCTGATCGCCGGCGCCGTGCTGGACGGCATCAGCGCCGAGATGCAGGCGAGCGGCCAGGATCTGGGCGCCGTCGAGGAGATCCCCGAGGCGCTGCAGCCGAGCCATGAGCCGGCGCCGCATCACGGCCTGGCAGAAGCCGAAGCCGAGCCGGATATCGCGCTGCCCGAGCTCGAGGCGGCGATGAGCCAGCCCATGCAGGAAGCGGCTGCCACGCATTAAGAAAGCAGGCGGTTCTTCAAAAAGAATAACCAAAAAGCTTTTGCTCCCGACCAGTCCGCGACAGCGGAGCAAAAGTCTTTTGCTTCTTTTCTTCAGAAAAGAAGGCCTTTCTTCCCTTCGGAGACTAGCCCATGGCCGAAATCACCGCCGCCCTCGTGAAAACCCTGCGCGAACAGACCGGGGCCGGCATGATGGACTGCAAGAAGGCGCTCACCGAAACCGGCGGCGACCTCGAAGGCGCGGTCGACTGGCTGCGCAAGAAGGGTCTCAGCCAGGCTGCCAAGAAGTCAGGCCGCACCGCTGCCGAAGGCCTGGTTGGCGTCGTCTCGGTCAAGAACCGGGCCGCCATGGTCGAAGTGAACGCCGAGACTGATTTTGTCGCCCGCAACGAGACGTTCCAGGCCTTCGTCGAGACTCTAGCCCGCGTGGCGCTTGACGTGGGCGAGGACGTCGAAGCTCTGCGTGCCGCCCCCTTCCCAGGCGGCGAGCGCAACGTCGGCGAGGAACTCACCCACATGGTCGCCACCATTGGCGAGAACATGACCATACGCCGCGCCCGCGTGCTGAGCGTGCAGGCCGGCGTCGTCGCCACCTACATGCACGCCGCCCTGCGCCCCGGCCTCGGCAAGATAGGCGTGCTGGTGGCACTGGAAGCCGATAACGAGCTGGACGCGCTGGAAACCCTTGGCCGCCAGATCGGCATGCACGTGGCCGCCACCAAGCCGGACGCGCTGGACATCGACGCGGTGGACCCCGCCGCCCTGTCCCGCGAGCGCGCCGTGCTCACCGAGCAGGCCCGCGCGAGCGGCAAGCCGGACAACGTCATCGAGAAGATGATCGAAGGCCGCATACGTAAATACTATGAGGAAGTGGTCCTCCTCGAGCAGGTCTGGGTGCATGACGGTGAGAGCCGTGTGCGCGCTATCGTGAAGAAAGCCGGCGGCAAGCTGGCTGGCTTCGAACGGTTCACGCTCGGCGAAGGCGTGGAAAAGGCGCCCGCGGGAGACTTCGCGGCCGAAGTGGCGGCGGTCGCCGGCGTGGATAAGGGTTAAGCTCCGAAGAGGTGAGCATGGGCGGTGACGTGGACGTACTGGCGGCGCTCGGCCGGCTCTACGGCCGAAGGGCGGCCCTCGTGTCGGGCATGCAGAAACCCGCCTCCAGCGTCTCCGGGCTCCAAGCCGGCCAGGAGCTCCTGGGGGCGACCGTCACCCGCCTGCGCTTGGATGTCAGGGATCGGACCGGCCGGTTGCGGGAGAAGGTGACCCAGCTCGGCGACGAGAGCGTGGTCAACTATGCGGGCAGTTCCACGGTCGGGAAGAAGCTGAGCGGTCAGGCGAACATCAGCCGCGATGGCACCGACCAGCTCTCGGCCATGTTCGGGATGACCAGGCCTTTCGACGAACGTCTGAACGCTCTGAAAACGACTCCTGAACGCAGACACGCCAGACGCTTTCAGCCGGATCAAGGATCGGGCGTTCCGGGCCGGGCGAAGGTTGTTTTCGGTTCGCTTTTTGGAAAGAACGCCTTCCTTACTGACCCGCCACCCCGTAGGGTCCGCGCGCCCCATTGACGGACACTCGATGTCTACCGCCCACAAGCGCGTCCTGCTGAAGATCTCCGGCGAAGCCCTGATGGGCAGGCGCGAATACGGCCTGGACACCGAAATGGTTGGCCGCATCGCGATCGACGTAGGCGACGTGGTACGCATGGGCGTGCAGGTCTGCCTGGTGATTGGCGGGGGCAACATCTTTCGCGGCGTCTCGGCGGCCGCCAGCGGCATGGACCGCGCGCAGGCGGACCACATGGGCATGCTCGCCACCGTGATGAACGCGCTGGCCATGCAGACCGCGCTGGAAAAGCGTGCCACCCCCACGCGCGTGCAATCCGCCATACCAATGGCCAGCGTGTGCGAGCCCTACATTCGCCGCCGCGCCGAGCGCCACATGGAAAAAGGCCGCGTGGTGATCTTCGCCGCAGGCACCGGCAACCCGTTCTTCACCACGGACACGGCCGCCGCCCTGCGCGCCGCCGAGATGGGCTGCGACGCGCTGCTGAAAGGCACCCAGGTGGACGGCGTCTATTCCGCCGACCCGAGGCGGGACCCGGATGCCCGCCGCTACGACGAACTAACCTACCTCGAAGTCCTCTCGCGTGACCTGGGCGTGATGGACGCGGCCGCTATCTCGCTGGCCCGCGAGAACAGGCTGCCGATCTTCGTCTTCAACATCCACGCTCCGGGCGCCTTTGCCGCCGTCATGCAGGGCGAGGGCATGTTCACCAAGATCACCGAACCTGCTTGATACGACCGACGACCAACGACAGACGACTATTGCAAACGCCTGGCGACCGAAATCCGACCACTGGAGACTGACTTGCCCGCTGACCTGAACGCGCTGAAGGAAGACCTGACCCGACGCATGGATGGCGCCCTGGAGACTCTGCGCCGCGACTTCGGCGGCCTGCGCGCCGGCCGCGCCAGCCCCGGCCTGCTGGAGCCGGTACGCGTGGAAGCCTACGGCAACGAGGTCCCGATCACCCAGGTCGGCACCATAGGCGTGCCAGAGCCCCGCATGCTCACCGTCCAGGTGTGGGACCGCACCCTGGTGGGCGCCGTCGAGCGCGCCATACGCGACGCAGGCCTCGGCCTGAACCCGGGTGCGGACGGGCAGATCGTACGCGTACCCATCCCCCAGCTCACCGCCGAGCGCCGCACCGAACTCGCCCGCGCGGCAGGCAAATACGCCGAGGCCTGTCGCGTCTCGGTGCGCGGCGTGCGGCGCGACGGCATGGACCAGACGAAAAATGCCGAGAAGAAGCACGAGATCAGCGAGGACGACGTGAAGGACTGGTCCGACCAGGTGCAGAAACTCACCGACGGCTATATCAAACGGGTCGACGAGTCGCTCGCCGACAAAGAACGCGAAATCAAGCAGGTCTGAGGCACCATGGCCCTGCTGAAGACCGGGCCTGTCGTGCACGCTGTGCCAGCCGCAGAGGCGGCGCCCGTGCCGCGCCACGTCGCCATCATCATGGACGGCAACGGCCGCTGGGCCAGCGCGCGCCACCTCCCCCGCGTCGCCGGCCACCGCGCCGGCGCCCAGG
>CAHJWU010000058.1 GCA_903643085.1 Rhodospirillales bacterium | reverse complement strand
CGCTGCTGCGCCCGGTGGCCGACGCGCGGCTGGCCGCGCAACAGGGTCGCGCCGTGGCGGCCTACCCGCTCATCCCGTTCGCCAACCGCGTCGGCGGCGGGCGGTTCCGCTTTGGCGGCACCGCCTATCAGCTCGCGCGCAATTTCGGCGACGATCCGAACACCATACATGGCAACGCCTGGATGCACGCCTGGACAGTGACGGCGGCGGACACCGCGCAGGCGCGGCTGACGCTCGATTTCTCGCCCGACGGCGCCTTGGCCGAACAGTGGCCGTTCGCCTACACGGCCGAACAGGTCTTCGAACTCTCCGGGGACGGATTGCGCATCGCGCTGCGCGTGCGCAACACGGACGCGCGCGCCTTTCCCGCCGGCATCGGCCTGCACCCCTATGTCGCGCGCACCCCACGCACGACGCTGCGCTTCGAGGCGGACACGTTCTGGACCACGGGCGCGGACGGGCTGCCGGTCGCACGCGAAGCCGTGCACGGCGCGCTGGAGTTCGCCGGCGGCCGCATGCTGGGCAGCACGGAGATCGACACCTGCTACGCCGGCTGGGCGGGCGAGGCGGCGATCACGCAGCCGGAAAGCGACGTCGCGCTGACGCTGTCGGCAAGCCCCCCGCTGGACCACCTGCAGCTCTACACGCCGGCCGGGCGGGACTTCATCGGGCTGGAGCCGGTCAGCAACATGCCGGACGGTCTGGGCAGGATGGACGACGTAGCCGATGACGGCCTGGTTGTGCTACAACCAGGCCAGACGCTTGCCGCGGAGCTCCAGTTTCGTGTGCGGCCCACAACAGAGTGACCACGGCACGGGCGACGAAAAGCAGTTCTTCTTGAAAACAGGAACCAGACTTCTATCCCAGTCGGCGCGCGTCATGGAGATGTATGCTTCAACGTTCCGCGGCAGCGCAGGTAAAAGCTTTTCGCTTAATTATCCCGAAGAAGATTTTGCCTCCTCGCTCCGGTTTGCTTCTGCCCGGCTTGCTTCTGCAACGCTCACTCTCAAAGCGGTTCGATACAAAGCGCCAGGGCAGGTCTTCTGCTTGCTGCTCTCAGACGAAACGTTCAAAACCGTCTTGTCCCGCATCGCGCGCGATGTCGGCGGCGCTGCGCCCGTCATCAGCCCTGGCGGCCACGGACGCGCCACGCTCCACCAGCAGCTCCGCCAGCGCCGCGTCGCCGCGCAAGGCGGCCGCATGCAGCGCGGTGAAGTTGCTCTGCTGCGTCGCGTTCGGGTCCGCACCCGCGTCAAGCAGCATGCGGCAGATCTCCAGGCTGCCTTGCGTGGCCGCGCTGTGCAGCGGCCGCAGCAGCGAGCCGTTTGTCGCGGTCGCGTTGCAATCCGCACCGGACGCAAGCAACAGGCCTGCCGCCTCCGGCCGGCCGAAGAAGCAGGCGAAGTGCAGCGCGGTGAACCCGTCATCGGAGAACGCCTGCGCGGCCACAGGCAACGCCTGCAGCGTGTAGCGCAGCGCCGCCACGTGGCCCGCCGCCGCCGCCTCGAACACCGTCAGAAACTGCCGGCGCGCGGCAATCAGCGCGGCGGTCTCCGGCTGGCGGTGGTACAGCGCCAGCATGAGCGCGCTCGGGTCGTCGTTCAGCACGCACAGTGCAGGGTCGGCGGTGAGCAGCGCCGCGGCTGTTCCGGTCTGACCGTTCTGGATCGCAGCCAGGAGATCTGGATGGCTCATGCCCGGCCGGCCGCTATGAAGCAAGAAAGGCCTTCTTTACAAGGAAGAGACGAAAAATTTCCGCCTCTTTGCTGCCTGCCGCGCTTCGGCCTGTCCTGATGAAAACGTCTGCTGCGAATGCGGGGGTTGGTGCTCGCGCCCCTCATTGCCGTGCCACCGGCAACTCCACTACGCTGTCGGCGAACACCTTCACCTCCGCAGCCTTGTAGTCACCAGGCTTGGCAAAGAAGATGTTGTCCACGTATGTCTGCGGGTTGCGGTCATACAGCGGAAACCAGGTCGATTGCACCTGCACCATGATGCGGTGCCCGGGCAGAAACACGTGATCAGCGTTCGGCAGCGCGAAAGTATAGCCCTGCTTTTCGCCGGCCGGTATCGCTTCCGGCTTGTCGTAGGCGTGCCGGTAGCGCCCACGCAGTATGTCGGCCGACACCATCAGCTGGTAGCCGCCCAGGCGGGGCGTCTGGGCCACTTCGTCCGGATACACGTCGATCACCTTGACCACGAAATCCGCGTCCGTGCCCGTCGTGCTGGCGACCAGCCTGGCCACAGGCGCGCCGGCGATCTTCACCGGCGCGGTCAGCCGGTCGGTGGTGAAGCTCAGCACGTCAGGCCGCGTGCTCGCCTCGCGCTGGTCGCTGGCCAGCCAGTTGCGCCAACTGTCGCCCTCGCCGTCCGCCAGCAGGTGGATCGGGCGGGCGATGAACGGCACCGGCTTCGCCGGATCGGAAACATACGCGGAAAACCCCGACGCATCCTGCATGTCCGGCGAAAGCCTGGCACCAGGCAACAGATGCATCGCCGTCGGCGTGACGGGGCAAGAGGCCTCGCAGCCCTGTGGCCAGCTTTGCAGGCGCAGCCAGCGGTTGGTGCCGCTCTCAAAGGCGCTCACCGGCGCCACATCCATCGGCGGGGCGCCATCCTTCAGGTAGTGGTCCAGGAACGGACGCAGTATGTGCTGGCGGAAATACAGCCCGGTGTCGCCGCCGAACCCGATCTCTCCCAGCATCTGATCCGCATCAATCTCCTGCCCGTGGTGCCAGGGCCCCATAGCCAGAAACAGTTTGCCGGCCGAATCCGGCCTGGCGTGCAGCGCCGCGTAGACGGCAAGCGCACCGTAGATATCCTCCTGGTCCCACAGGCTGTGCACCAGCAACGTCGGCACCATGATACCCTGCGCGCCGAGTATCTTGTCCATCGCCTGGTCTTTCCAGAACTCGTCATACGCCGTGTGTTGCGTCAGCTTCTGGTAGAACCCGATCGCCTCCTCGCCATGGCTGTGCGCCAGCGCACCGGCAGAGCCCGCCTCAAGTGCCGCGTCGTAATCGTCGTAATGGTCCGTCCACCATTTCTCGTCGCTGTCGCGCGTCGCTTCCTGCTCATAGACGTAGTTCAGGCTGCCGACCATGCGGAACGCGCCGCGATGGAACCAGTCGTCGCCGATCCAGCCATCCACCATCGGGTTCATCGGCACCGCCACCTTCAGCGCCGGATGCGGATGGACCAGGCTCATCAGCGTGGTGAAACCGTCATACGAAATGCCGATGGTACCCACGCGCCCGTTGCTCTCGGCCACGTTGTGCACCAGCCACTCGATCGTGTCGTAGGTGTCCGTCGCATGGTCCACCTTGGTGTCGTTCAGCCTGCCGGCCAGCGGCCGGTTCATCACGTAATCACCCTCGGATTTGTACTTTCCGCGCACGTCCTGCACCACGCGTATGTAGCCGGAATCCCCGATCACATCGTCCGCGTTGTCATACCCGTCCAGGCTCACCACCTCGTGGGCACTGTTGCCGTGGCTCGTCAGCTCCGTCGCGTTGTACGGCGTGCGCGTGAGCAGCATCGGCGCCCGGTGCGCGCCGCGCGGCACCAGGATGACGGTATGCAGATGCACGCCGTCGCGCATCGGTATCATAACGTCGCGCCGCTCGTAGTCGAAGCTCGTCGCCACCGGCTTGAAATGCGCCGGCGTCTCGCTCTTCAGCGCCTGCGCGTGCAGGCCCGTGCAGAATAATCCCAGAAGAACGACCAGAACCCGCATGCAAACACTCCGAAAAGGACACAAGGCAGTTTTGCAGAACAGAACCAAAAGAAGCTACCTGCCCGCCTGCACAACAACGCGCATCAATCCTGCCTGTACGCGTTCTGCAACACCAGACGACACCGCAGGCCCAGCGTCAGCAGCAAGAACTTGCTCACCGTTCTTGAAGAAAGCCCCTCTTGCCTCAAGCCTCCCGATAGAAAACCAACATCAACCCAATCGCCGCAAAACAACAAGGCCACACCCACCCCGCCAGCTTTGCCCCCCGCCCCGCCGGCAGCCGTATCTCCAGCCACCGCGCCCACCCGGCCACGATGGAAGCCAGCGCCAGCGGCGTGTGGGTGAACTCGATCAGCAGCGCGTCCTTCACGTTGGCGATCGTGTGGTTGTGAGTCAGCAGCAGCGCGCCCCCGCCGGCGCACACCAGCGGAAACACCTGGGCCGCCGCACGGCTGCGCAGCCGGGCGGTGCGCACGCACCATTCGAACACGCCGAACAGCAGCGGCAGCAGCGCGAACAGCCGGTGCTGCACCACCTCGGGATCGCGCAAGGAGGCGAACACGCCGATATCGCCAAGCGGCCAGATCTCGGGGTCGCTGCGCAGGAACAGGAACGCAGACAACCCCAGGAACACCAGCGGCCAGTGCCGCGCCCAGCGCAGGCCGGCCTGGTTCAGCAGCGCCAGCAACCCGATCGCCAGCACGAACAGCCCGGCCCAGTGATGATTGTACTCGGACCAGGCGATGTCGTCCGCATTGCGCGGCGGCAGTTCGCCGGAGCCCTCCACGAAGGCGGCGCGCGGCTCGGCCGCCCGCGCGCGCGCCTCCGCGTCCAGTTGCGCCTGCAGCGCCGGAATGCCCAGCCGTGCATGGTCCGGGGAGACGAGCGTCGGCAAACGGGGCGAGAGGTCGCGCGCCACGATCTCGTGCCAGGTGGCGCGGTTCGTGGTCAGGTCGACCGCCGGCGGCACGGAGGTGAGCGAGGCGGCGGCGAAAAACACGGTGAAGCCGATGCCGATCTCCACCTCGGCGAAGCGGCGCAGGCGCAGCACGGGTGTTGCAGGGTCCCGCCGCAGGCGCTCGGTGACCAGGAAGTTGCCCAGGCCGAGCGCCAGCAGCATGGTGAACATGCCGATCTTGGCACCCACCATAACGCCGTAGGCGGTGCCGTACAGCCCCGCCCAGCTACCTATGTAGAACACCGACATGGTCACGCCGGAGGCCAGTATGGCCGCCACCCCCGCCATCGACAGGCGGGAGAACCGCGCGCCCACCAGGCGCAGCGCGCCGCCATCGTGCAGCCGGGCCAGCGCCATGACGAAGCAGGGTATGCCGCCTATCCAGATGGCGGCGCCGAGCTGGTGCAGGGCCTCCACGCCAAGCAGCAGCGCATTGTCGGCCAGCCTTGCCGCGGCGTGGGTGGTCAGCGTGGCGGCAGCCAGTTCCACGCCGCCCGCAACCAGCAACCAGGGTGCCGCGGCGCCGCCCCACAGCAGCAGCGCCAGCGCGCCGGCTGCCACCGCCTTGGTGATGCCGGCCACCGCGAAATCGGCGGAAAGCACGTTGCCCACGGACAAATCCACGGTGCTGACCAGCACCGCCGTCTGCAGCCCCAGATTTATCGCTTCCACGCCCACCAGCGCCACCGCGCTCCACGCGGCGATGGCGGCCGTGCGCCCCACCACGGGGCCGAGCAGGCCAGCAAACGGCCGCGCCAGCAGCACCAGGAACAGCATGCCGCCGAGCGCCATGGACTGGCTGACGATCACCAGGCCATGCAGCAGGATCCCGACATAGCCGATCAGGTCGACGAGGCGGCTCACGCTAGTCGCCGCTCGTCACGACCGCCGGATCGACGGTGAAAGGCACCCGCCCGCGCGTGATGTGGCCGTCCGTCGCCAGCACCTGCCACGCCACCACGTAGTCGCCGGGCGTCACCTCCAGCGCCGCGCGCAGCACGTCCGGCGTGTCGCCGGCCGTCTGCGCCACGCGGATCTCGTCACCGGCGTGCTGAAGCACCAGCTTGGAGCGGCCGGCATCCACCCGGCTGTTATAGCGCAGGACCAGCGCCAGTCGCCCGGCCGGCACGTGGCCCAGCGGCGCGGGCGTGCTGTCGATCAGGATGGCGTGGGCGGAAGCGGGGCTTGCGCCAAGTACTGCGAGGCAGACAGGCAGGCAGGCGAACAGGCGCATCGGTCGGGTCCATCAGCGAGCGACGCGGTGTAGCCCAAATGGTAGGCGGCCGCCAATTGTCACAGTCCGTTTCGCGTTCGCCCTGTTGCTGTCACACGGGTGGCGTATATGGCCTGATCGAACCAAGAGGATTTCAGCCATGCGTCGGTTATTCGCCACCCTTCTTCTGCTGAGCGCCGCCGTCAGCGTCAGCGGCTGCGTTGCCGCCTGCCGCCCTGCTCACATTGGCCCTTATGGTGGCGTGCATCCGGGCGGCTGCGCGATCTACTAAGGCTCCGGACAGGCTCGTTGGGCGGCCGTCTGGCCGTTTGGGGAGCCACGACCGTCCGCAAGACTATTCCCCCTTCGAGAAAGGACTGCTTCCTTCTGTAAGTCAGCATCCAGACCGTTTGGTATGTTACCAGACGGCGTTGACGTAGAATCGTGCCCAGGAAAGCAGTCTTTTTTGAGCGGACCAAAGACTGTTCCTTCCCATTAGGGACGTTCGCGTGTTCCTGACGAACGCGCAGGCAACACATGCGGGGAAGCAGAATTTTCCTTTTTTGGAAAAGACGCCTTGCTTTCTTTGGCGATGGTGAAATCTTGGGTGGGCTTGAGGGCGTTTGGCCTTCTCGTTGCAGTAAACACATGTTACTTCCAGACCACATGCCATCACCTTCGCAGCTCTGGCCGATCTGCCGCATGAGCCTGGCTTGGCTGGCCGCGCTGCTCATGCTTGTAGGTGAACCCAGGGCGGACGCGTCTCCGCCGACAGGCAGGGCGCTGTCTGCCCTGGAAGCAGCCACGGTCTTCTGCCACGCTGGAAGGCAAACCGGGCACGGCACGCCGGTTCTGCCCCATCACGCGCAAGAAGCGGCCGTCCTGCAGGCTGGCCTGACCGGCGTTGCCCAATGCGCAATGGCGGCGCCGCCGCCTCCCCTGCCTTCACCGCGTGTGATGCCCTCCGCGCGGCCTGACGTGCCGCAAGCGCGCGCGCCGCCCACCCGTCTCGTGGGAATCGCTTATGCCAGAGGCCCGCCAACTCACGTCTGACTGCTGAGCCCTTCGTCCGCTGCCCCGCTTGCGCGCGGCTGCGTCACATGACCAGACAGACAGGACCTTCCCATGCGCCGATTATTGCCACTCGCCACGCTGGCCTGTGCCGGCGGGATGCACGCGACCGGCGCGCTGGCCCATGCCGTGTGCGGCAGCCGCGTCTTTCCCGTAACGCTCACGCTGGATGACCCGGGTGTTGCCGACGAGATCACCCTCCCGCAAATCGTCTACACGCGCGCCGCCGCCGATGGCGGTTCCGGCCCAGGCCATGACGTCTCCGTGCAATTTGAATACGACAAGCGGTTGACGGACGAGTTCGGCGTTGGGTTCAACGACAGCTACAACATAAACCAGCAGAACAATGCGAAGACCCAGGCCGGCTGGGACGACCTGACGGTCACCGCCAAATGGGCCAGATGCCTGAGCCCGGACCACGATTTCATCCTGGCCTTCGGCATCGCACGGGAATTCGGCCATACCGGCACCACGCATACCGGCGCCGACACCTACGGCAGCACCGCGCCTACCGTGTATTTCGGCAAGGATCTGGAGGAGATCGCGATACCCGCGTTGCAGCCTGTCGCGTTCACCGGCGAGTTCAGCTATGCGCTGGCCGACCGCGAGCTGAAAAACACGCAGGTGACCATCCCAGGTCCGGTGGTGCCTTCGACGACGCCGCTGACCTCGCTGCAATTCAACAGCGGCAATCCGAACGCCGTGATCGGCGCGTTCTCCGTGCAGTACAGCATCCCGTTCCTGCAAGCGCAGATAAAGGATTACGGCCTGCCGGAACCGCTCGCGCACCTGATACCGATCGTCGAGGTGAGTGCCACGGCGGAGACGTCGCGGCCGCGCGACTCAGCCAACACGTGGACCATCGCTCCTGGCGTCATCTACCTGCGCACCTGGTACCAGATCGGGCTGGAGGCGCTGATCCCCGCCAACAAGGCGTCCGGCACCAATGTCGGCGTCATCTTCCAGGTACACGTGTTCCTGGATGACCTCTATCCGCGCGGCATCGGTGCGCCGCTTCTGGGAAACTGAGAATGACCATGACTCAACAAGCAAACCGCTCACGCGTGACCGGACACAACATGCTCGCCGGCGCGGCGCTGAGCCTGGGCCTGGGCCTGCTCATCTCCGTCAACGCCCAAGCCCACGCCTTCCTGGACTCGGCCGCGCCGAGGGTCGGCAGCATCATATCGAACGCACCCAAGGCGGTGGTCCTGACATTCACCCAGGCTGTGGAGCCGGCCTTCTGCAGGATCGAAGTGACGAACAGCGCGGGAGTCCACGAGGAGACCGACGCCGCCCACACCATAGAATCCGACCCGAAAAAGCTCGGGGTCACCGTCGGCGTGCTGACCGCCGGCCCTTACTTCGTCGCGTGGCACGTCACGTCGGTGGACACGCACAAGACCCAGGGCAAGTTCAAGTTCACGGTCTCGCCCTAGGCCGTGCTTCCACCCTTCGACCTGCAGGGCGGGGCACCGCTCGCCATAGCGCGTGGCGCTGCGGTCGCGGGACTGCTCTCCACGTTCGGCACGCTGGCGTTTTGCAATCTGGTGCTGCCGAAGGCCTTCGCCCGTGCGCCGGCGGAACTGGCAGCTTTCGTCAGGCAACGGCTGCTCCTGCTGGCGCAGGCGAGCGTGGCTGCCACCATCCTGGCCATCATGGCCTGGCTGGTGCTGGAGTCTGCCAACATGGCGGAGGCGGACTCGCCTGCCGCGGCGCTGGCGGCCGTGTCAACCGTGCTGACAGCCACCGCGTTCGGGCACGTGATATTCTTGCAGGCGACGGCGCTGATTCTGCTGGGCGCGATCGGCCTGCGGAACACCGAGAAGCGGCGGCGCGTGGCGTTCGGCATGGCCGCCATCGCGCTCTGCCTACAGGCCGGGCATAGCCATGCCGCTTCAATGCAGGAAGGCCCCAGCGTACTGCTCGGCATGGACGTGCTGCACCTTCTCGGCGCGGGCGGCTGGCTGGGCGGATTGTTGCCGCTGCTCATCGTAATCCGCGCGGCGCCCCCGACGCTGGGCGCCATGGCGGCGCGATGGTTCTCCCCGCTCGGTCAATGGTGCATCGCCTTGCTGGTCGTCTCCGCCGGCGTGCAGGGCTGGGTGCTGGTGGGAAGCGTGCCTGGCCTGGTCGGCACGGCCTATGGCTGGATGGTGCTGGCGAAGCTGACGCTGTCCGCAATCCTGCTCGCGTTCGCGGCCGTCAACCGCTACCGCTTTGCTCCGGCACTTCTGCAGGCGGCAGATCCGCGATCCGCCAGGCGCATCCTCGTGCGCAGCGTAACGCTGCAAACCGGCGCGGCGCTCGCCATAATAGGCGCTGCCGTGGTGCTGAGCGGCCTGCCGCCGGCGATGCACCTGCAGCCGCTCTGGCCGTTCGCCAGACGGATAGACTTCTCCGCCGTGCGGGAAGACTCTGACTTCATGCGTGAGGCAGTGCTCGCAGGCCTGGTCGCGGCGGCGGCGCTGGCTGTACTTGCCGCGGCGTTCCTGTACCGCCGATGGCGTCCGCAAGCCGCCGCCGTGGCCGCGCTGATGATCTGGTTTGCCTTACCGCACCTGGATGTGCTGCTGGTGGATGCCAACCCGACCAGCTTCTATCATTCGCCCACCGGTTTCTCGTCCAACACGATCCTCGAAGGTGCGGCGCTGTTCGGCCCGAACTGCGCCGTCTGCCACGGCGCGGCCGGCCTAGGCAACGGACCGCTCGCAAAGACCCTGCCCGTGCCGCCGGCCAACCTGAGCGCCAGCCACGTGCTCATGCACGATGACGGCGAAATGTTCTGGTGGCTGTCGCACGGCATGTACACGCCGGAGGGCGCGCAGGCGATGCCCGGTTTCGCCGCCAGCCTGACCGATGACCAGCGCTGGTCGCTGATCGACTACGTGCGGGCCTACAATCTGGGGTTGGCATCACACGAAATGGGCACCTGGCCGCAACCGGTCCGCGCACCTGGCTTCCAGGCGCTTTGCGGCAGCACCATCATTCAGTCCTCTGAGTTCAAGGCCGGTTTCATGCGCCTGGTGATAGGACCCGTGCCGGCCGGTCCGGCGCAGCCAGGCTTGGTCGAGGTCGGCACACAGCCAGGACCACCGGGCGCGTGCGTGGCGGCTGACGCGGACGTGCCGGCCGCCTACGCCATCATCTCGGGTGTGCAGCCAGGCGCGCTGTCAGGCGCGCAGTTCCTGGTCGACCGCGCCGGCTGGCTGCGCGCGATGCAGCGCCCGGATGCGGCGACGGGATGGAACGATGCAAGGATGCTCTCGGCGGAACTGCAATTCCTGCGGCAGCACCCCGTTGCGTCCGTACCCGCTCAGATGCACATGGACATGAAAATGTGAGGGCGGCCGCGATGAAGATGAAAGCTCTCCGGCGCAAGCCCCCCGGCCTGGCTGCCGCCGCCCTGGCGGTGCTTGCCTTCGCAGCGCTCTGGATATGGCTGGAGCTGCCTGTGGAGCGTGAGGCCGACGCCCGGGTAGGCGGCCCGTTCACCCTGGTGGCCGATGACGGCCGCATCGTGACCGACCAGAGCTTTCCCGGCAAATACCTGATCGTCTATTTCGGCTATACCGCCTGCCGCGACGTCTGCCCCGCCACGCTCAACACGCTGGCCGCGGCCATGGGCCGGCTCGGCGCCAAGGCGGCCCTGGTGCAGCCGCTATTCATTACGCTGGATCCCGGCCGCGACAGCCCGGCCGTCCTGCATCGCTACGTGAAGGCCTTCGCACCCACGCTCATCGGGCTGACCGGCTCGCCTGCCGAACTGCGCCAGGCAGCCGACGAGTATCGCGTGGTGAACGTGCTGCACCAGGAGGGCGCGGAATACGCGCTGGACCACAGCTCCGTGCTGTTCCTGATGAGCCCGCACGGACGGCTGGTGCGGCCGGTTCGGGCTGACGCGGACGAGATGGTCATGGCTCAGGCGATCGCGCGTGGCCTGTGACGAGGTGTTCTTTTTCGAGAAAAGAAGGCGTCTCTTGTCTGGCCGAGGCACTCGGTCCATGAAAATGCCTCTGTTCTGCCTTTTGGTCGTCCTGCCGACCTCCGCGGGAGCGCACGCCACGCTGCGATGGGCCTCGCCGCCACCTGGTTCCACCGTTCACGCCTCGCCGGAGTCGCTGGTGCTGATGTTCAGCGAGCCGATCGAGGCCCGTTTCTGCCGGGTGGAGGTGCTGAACCAGGCAGGTGCCGCGGAAGTCGTCGGCGTCTCGCGCGCGGACCCTGAAGATGCGAAGCGCCTGCTTGTGCCCGTGATCCGGCTGAATCCGGGGACCTACCTTGTTCACTGGCGCGCTGTCTCGGTGGACACCCACCGGTCGGGCGGCTCCTACCGGTTCACCATCGCGCCCTGATCACCGCATCCGGCCGTTCTTGCCTACCCCATAGCTGACCCGTATGCACCGATCACGATGGACATCACGCCAGAGGTCATCCACCAGCATGCCGGCTTTCCCGAAGGCCTCCTGCTGGATTGCGGGCAGACGCTGCCGGACTTCCGGCTCGCCTATCGCACCTACGGAGCGCTGAACGCCGCGCACTCCAACGCCATACTCGTCTGTCACGCGCTGACCGGTGACCAGTATCTGGCCGAGACCCAGCCCGTAACCGCCAAGCCTGGCTGGTGGGAAAACCTGGTGGGCCCCGGCCTGCCTGTCGACACCAACCGGTTCTTCGTCGTCTGCAGCAACGTGCTCGGCGGCTGCATGGGCAGCACCGGTCCGCGCAGCACGAAACCGGACGGCGAGGTGTGGGGCACGGATTTTCCGCCTGTCACCATGCGGGACATGGTGCGCGCGCAGCAGATGCTCATGGCCAGGCTCGGCGTGGAGCGGCTGTTCGCCGTCATCGGCGGCTCGATGGGGGGCATGCAGGTGCTGCAATGGGCAGCGACGTTCCCCGAACGCGTGTTCGCCGCGGTGCCGATCGCCACCGCCGCCTACCACTCCGCGCAGAACATTGCCTTCAACGAGGTGAGCCGCCAGGCGATCGCGGCCGACCCCGACTTCCTGGGCGGTCGCTACTGGACGCAGGGCCGCACGCCGGCACGCGGCCTGGCGGTGGCGCGCATGATGGCGCACATCACCTACCTCTCCGAGGTGGCGCTGACCCGCAAATTCGGCCGCAAGACACGGCGCGACGCGACGGCGGACGCCGCCACCGAAACAGCCTCCAATTTCTTCGGCGACGTGTTCGAAGTGGAAAGCTACCTGCGCCACCAGGGCAGCAGCTTCGTGCGCCGTTTCGACGCAAACTCCTACCTGACCGTCACGCGCGCGATGGACTGGTTCGATCTCGCCGCTGAGCATGACGGCGACCTCTCCGCCGCATTCGCCGGCACCCGTACGCGCTTCTGCCTGGTGTCGTTCACATCGGACTGGCTGTTTCCCACCGCGCAATCCCGCGCCGTGGCGCGCGCGCTGAATCGGGCGGCGGCGAACGTCAGTTTCGTTGAGATCGAGACGGACCGGGGACATGACGCGTTCCTGTTGGACGAGCCGGATTTTCACCGGACACTTGCGGGGTTCCTGGCGGGGTGCGCGGAGCATGCCGGTGTTGTGTAGGAAGAAAGCAGTTCTTTTTTGAAAAAAAGAACCAAAAAACTTTTGCTTCCCCGCCTGCACAGAAGCGCTCGCAGAGTGTGCAATCGCGCGTATTGGCAGAATCAGGGCAGGCCGTGGTGCAGGCGAGGAAGTAAAAGTTTTTTGCTTCTTTTTTTCAAAAAAGAAGGCCTTCCTTCCTGATGCGCGTAGACCTGAAACTCATAGCCAGCCTGATAGAACCAGGCAGCCGCGTGCTGGACATAGGCAGTGGCGACGGCACACTGATCGAGCATCTGTTCCGCACGCGCGGCTGCGATGCGCGCGGCATGGAAATCGACATGGCCGAGGTGACGCACGCGGTAGCGCATGGCTTGCCGGTAATGCACGGTGATGCCGACAACGACCTTGCACAATACCCCGACAACGCCTTCGATTACGTGGTGCTGACGCGCACGCTGCAGGCCGTGGAGCGCCCGCAGGAAGTGCTGCGGCAGATGCTGCGCATCGGCACGCGCGCGCTGGTCAGTTTCCCAAATTTTGGCCATTGGCAGGTGCGCCTGCAATTGCTGCGCACCGGCCGCATGCCCGTAACACCAACCTGGAGCCGTGCGTGGTACGAGACGCCGAACATACATCCCTGCACCATACTAGACTTTCGCGAACTCTGTGCGCAGGAAGGTTACGCGGTGGACCAGTGGCTCGCGATCGACGAAGCCGGCATGAAGTCGCCCTGGCGGCGATCGTTGTGGCTGGCTAACCTGTTTGGCGAGCAGGCTATGTTTTTGATGCGAAAAGCAGAAGTAAAGTAAGCAAGGCCTTCTTTTCTGAGAGTCTGTTTGCAAAGTTTTCTACTGAATTGAAAGCTTTCTGAGCATGAGGCGGATTGATG
>CAHJWU010000057.1 GCA_903643085.1 Rhodospirillales bacterium | reverse complement strand
GTCTGTTATGGGGATGAGCCGGGCGCTGGCCCAGGAGGTGGGCAGCCGGGGGGTGACGGTTAACCTGGTGGCGCCCGGGTTCGTGGAGACGGCGATGACGGCCGGCCTGGCGGACGCGCAGAAGGCGCGGCTGGTGGAGGCGATACCGCTCGGGCGCATGGGGCGGCCGGAGGATGTGGCGGCCGCGGTAGTGTATCTGGCATCGGACGAGGCGGGGTGGGTCACCGGGACGACCGTGCATGTGAATGGCGGGATGGCGATGCCCTGACGGCATCATTGTTCTGCCATGGTGCCGAGTTCGAGGTGCCTTGTGCGGCTTTGCGGGCCATAACAGACGTGCTAAGCGCCCCTTAACTGCGGCTGGCTCTGCACCCGGCGCGCGGACTTGAGCCGTGTCTGGACTACGGCTTTGTATTAATTTCACGCAGATCGAGGGTTAGACACGATGAGCGAAGTTGCGGACAAGGTTAAGAAGATCGTGGTCGAGCACCTCGGCGTCGAGGAGAGCAAGGTGACGCCGGAAGCGTCGTTCATCGACGATCTGGGCGCGGACAGCCTGGATACCGTGGAGCTGGTGATGGCGTTTGAAGAGGCCTTCGGCGTGGAGATACCCGAGGATGCGGCCGAGAAGATCAGCACCGTGAAGGATGCCATCGACTACATCGAAAAGCAGAAAGCGGCCTGACGGTCAGTACATGGACTATGCCGGCCGGCGTGTTGTTGTCACCGGGATGGGGATCGCCTCGCCTTTGGGCGTGGGCGTGGAGCATGTCTGGAAGCGTCTGATCGCGGGGGATTCCGGGATCGGCGCGATACAATCCTTCGACGTGACGGATCTGCCGGCCAAGATTGCCGGGCAGGTGCCGGCCGGAACGCGCTCCGAGGGCGGGCTTACGCTGACGGAATGGATCCCGGTCAAGGACCTGAAGAAGATGGACCGGTTCATCCATCTGGCTCTGGTGGCGGCGACGGAGGCGGTTGAGGATTCCGGGTGGTTTCCGCAGGACGAGCCTGGGCGGGAGGCGACAGGCGTAATGATCGGCTCGGGGATTGGCGGGCTGCAGACCATCTTCGAGGCGAGCAAGATGGTGCTGGAGGGGAAGGTCAAGCGGCTCTCGCCGTTTTTCATTCCCTCGGCGCTGATCAACCTGGCCTCCGGGCATCTTTCCATAAAATACGGCTACAAAGGGCCGAACCACTCCGCGGTTACGGCCTGCGCCACGGGCGTGCACGCGATCGGCGACGCCATGCGGCTGATCAAGCTGGGCGACGCCGATGTTATGGTGGCAGGCGGCGCGGAGGCGGCGGTTTGCGAGCTGGGTATTGGCGGGTTTGCCGCCAGCCGGGCGCTCTCGGTCGCGTTCAATGACGAGCCGGTACGGGCATCGCGGCCCTGGGATCGGGACCGGGACGGTTTTGTCATGGGCGAGGGCGCGGGCGTGGTGGTGCTTGAGGAGCTGGAGCACGCACGGGCGCGGGGCGCCAAGATTTACGGCGAGGTTGTGGGCTACGGGTTATCCGGCGATGCGCATCACATAACGGCGCCGGCCGACGGGCATGACGGGGCGTTCCGGGCGATGCGGGCGGCATTCAAGAATGGCGGGCTGGCGCCGGGCGACGTGCAGTACGTGAACGCGCATGGAACGTCCACGCCCATGGGAGACGATCTGGAGCTGGAGGCGGTGGAGCGGTTTTTCGGCGATGACGCGCGTGGGCTGGCGATGTCTTCCACGAAGTCGGCGACCGGGCATCTGCTGGGGGCGGCGGGGGCAGTGGAGTCGATCTTTTCGTTGCTGGCGATACGCGATGGGGTGGCGCCACCGACGCTGAACCTGGAACAG
Source organism: Rhodospirillales bacterium (assembly GCA_903643085.1). Taxonomy (GTDB): domain Bacteria; phylum Pseudomonadota; class Alphaproteobacteria; order Acetobacterales; family Acetobacteraceae; genus BOG-908. The sequence goes on along the minus strand of CAHJWU010000057.1, from coordinate 11,745 downwards.
CCGAGCCGGGAGAGCGTGATCGACCGGGTGGCGTTGGAGACGCAGGAGCGGGTGGTGGATTGCGTGCTGTCAAACAGCTTTGGGTTTGGCGGGACGAACGCGAGTATCATCTTCCGGCGCCTGTAGGGGCTGGTTGGGCGGCCCTGGCGCCAACAAGGTGGGCTGCCGGATACCGCCCGGCTTCATGCTTGTAGGCGCCGGTCTGGCTGTTTTGGACAAGACTGCGATAGCCGGAGCGAAAATCTGGTTCTTTTCACAAAAGGACTGCTTGCCTTCCTTCTTGCCGGGTTCTGTTGCGTAAATTTTGGTTAGTGGCAGCGGTGCTGGCGGTGCTCGGCGCGGCGTCTGGTTTCGGGATGTTGAGCGCGTATCGGCGCGCTGGTCCGCTTGCGCAAAGCCGGGCCGTTATTGTGCCGCGCGGGGCGTTTGCCGGCGTGGCAGCGGTGTTGCGGCAGGGTGGCGTGGTCGGAAGCGCCTGGGAGCTGCGCGTCTTCGAGGTGCTGACGCGCGGGTTGGGGCCGGTTCATGCGGCCGAGCTTTCGTTTCCGGCTGGCGCCAGCGTAGAGCGTGTGCTGCTGGTGCTGCGGCATGGGCGGCCGGTGCAGCATCTGGTGACGGTGCCCGAGGGAGTGACGTCGTCGCGTGTGGCATGGGTGATGGCTGAGGCGCGCGGACTTTCCGGTGAGATCGTGGTGCCTGACGAGGGCAGTTTTCTGCCGGAGAGCTACGCGTACCAGCTTGGCGACGATGCCGGTGCGGTGCTTGCACGTGGGCAAGTGGCGATGACGGCGGCGGTGGCGCGCGCGTGGCGGGAGCGGTCGCCTGATCTGCCGCTACACGCGGCGCATGAGCTGGTTGTTTTGGCGAGCCTGGTGGAGCGGGAGACGCACCTGCCTGGCGAGCGGGCGATGGTGGCGGCGGTGTTTCTCAACCGGTTGCGCGCGGGTATGCGGCTGCAAGCGGATTCGAGCGTGGCATATGCGGCGGGTGGCGGGGCGGACGATCTGGCGCACGGGCTGCGGCGCGACGAGCTGGCTTGGGCGACGCCTTACAACACGTATGTGCGGACGGGTTTGCCGGAGGGCGCGATCTGCAATCCTGGCCTGGCGGCGATTTTGGCGGCTGCACATCCTGCGGGGACGGACGCCTTGTATTTTGTGGCTGACGGGTCTGGGGGGCATGTGTTTGCGCGGTCATTTGACGCGCACCGGTCAAACGTGGCGCGATATCGGGCGCTGGGTCGGTAATTGCACAGGAACTACGGACAGGTTGCATTTGCACAAGTCGAGCGCAGCGAGAATCGTATTTGAAACTGCGAAGCAACGTGTATTCTGTATTAAACAGATTGGACACGTGCGAATAGTTTATATTGTGGTTTTTACTTTGTTTTCGCGTAGACGCTTGTTTCTACGCTCTCATGCAGTGGATTGAGAGCGGTCCAGCGTAGGTGGTGATTGGAACTGGCTGACGGTGACCTGGAGCTCGGCTTGGGGGAACCAGAGTCAGGCTTGCCGGACCCGCCTGCTTACCGAAGTGATCAGCTGCTGACAGCGGCGCTTGGGTCGGAAAGTCGCATAAAAAAGGGGCTAGCCCTTCGACTAGCCCCTTTTAGTAGATTACTGATTGTTAGGTGGTGCCGCTGCTGCCAGGAGTGTGTAGCTGGCTGACGCTGGTGAGGCCCATGAAGGTGACGGTGGTGCTGTCCGAAAGGGTCACGGTGACGCCGGCGCTGGTTACGGTTGCAGCATTGAGGTCTGCTGTGACCTGAGCAGAGGTTTCGCCCAGGAAGTTAACCGAGTCGTTTCCGGCCGCGAAGTCATTGACGGTGATGTGCGAGTTGGCTCCGCCATCGGCGATGCCGAACACGTTGGTGCCGGTGCCACCGGTGAGGGTTTCGCTGCCGCCGGTTCCAGAAGCGGTCTGGAAGTAGTTGTAACCTGTTGTGCTGCCGGTGAAGAGTTCAGAGGACGCAGTGTCCGTGGAGCCGAAGAAGTTGACGCGGCCATCGGCATCGGCGGCGTTCAGCGTCTCGTTGCCCATTCCCGCAACGAAGGTCGCGATGCTTCCAGAGGTGTCCCCGGCGAAGGTGATGCTGTCACCGGACGCACCGAACAGGTAGCTGGGGCCAGCGCCGCCGTAGATGCTGTCCGCGGTGACGGCGGAGCCGGAAGCAGCCGGACCGCCGACGAAAGTCAGCGTGCTGGCGGTGTCCGTGCCACCATAAATCGTGTTTCCGCCGACCGAGTCGAAGACGTTTGTGGTTCCAGCGCCGGCGGTGATCTGGTCACCTGCAGGGCCGGAGGAGGTGGCGTTGTCCTCGATGGCGATGGTCAGGGTGCTGGCAGTGTCTGTGCCGCCGAAGATCTCCTGGCCGTTGGTGCCCGCGACCACGACATCATTGAGGCCGGCTGCGTCCACGGTGGAGAAACCGTCACCGAGATAGACCAGGCCGCCAGGCGAGCTGGCCGAGCCGACCGTATCATTAAGGACGATGGTGTTGCTGCCCGCGCCGCTGAAAACGGTGCTGAAGCCAGTGCCGGTGTTGATGACGTCTGCCCCGGAACCGCCGGTGATGGTGTCACCCGTCGCGGAGCCACCGTTATAGGTGTTGGCACCGTCTATGAATGTCACCTGGTTGTCGTTGCCGGTGGCGTTGTAGGTTACAGCGCCGCTTGCCAGGACGGTGTCCATTCCCGCAGCGGACCCGTTCACCGTGGTGTCCGTGCCTACGTCAGCAACCGTATACTGGCCGCCGGTCGTCAGGTTGTAGGCGGTGCCTTGGCTGCCCGAGCCGCGGTAGTCCGTGAGGATCTCGTTCAGGGCGCCGGGAACCGAGCTCTCCGCGCCGGTAGCGCCGGACAGGAGCGTCGGCGTGTCACCGGCGACAGCCTTCTCAAACGCCACGGCGTAGTTGGTCGTGCTGGTGCCGGTGACTTTGAAGATGAGGGGTGGGACGCCCGCGCCACCCGAGATTGAGATTGTCGTTGCCATCGTAGAAGCCTACCCCACCGTGAAAGTCAGTGCCCGAAAGATGCTGCGCTGCAGGAGGCCCGCTTAGCTCGAGACACCTCTATCAAACGAACAGCGAAACAACAACAACGAAATACTTGTCGGAGCATGTTTTTTCGGCCTGTTTGGTAAGCAGATTGATCCGGGTTGCGTTACTCACGCACAGGTTGTGTTAAGCGCATGATAAGAGCGGAGCTTAGATCGGGTGTGTCTTGCGGGTAACTTGCCGCTGGAAAAGAAGCCGGGCTGCTTTTTGTAGCGAAACGAAGCGAGAAAACTCTTGACTGGTGCGCGTCGGGGACTCTGTTTGGTGATCTCGGCGCCGTCCGGCGCGGGCAAAAGCTCGATCGTACGAGGTCTGCTGGCTGCTGACACCGGCGTTGTCGCGTCGACCAGCGTGACGACACGCGCGCCGCGCCCTGGCGAGGTTGATGGCAAGGACTACTTTTTCATCGACATGGCGCGCTTTCTGGCGATGTCGGCAGAGGGTGCGCTGCTGGAACACGCGCTGGTGTTCGGCCGCGGTTATGGCACGCCGCGCGCGCCGGTCGAGGCGTGCCTGGCGGCCGGGCGCGATGTGGTGCTGGACATCGACTGGCAGGGCTGGCGGCAGTTGCGGGCGGCGCTGCCTGGCGACGTGGTCGGGGTGTTCATCCTGCCGCCGTCGCTGGCCGCGCTCGAGACACGGCTGCGCGGGCGCGGGAGCGATGGGGCGGCGGAGGTGGCGCGGCGGATGCAGGCAGCCCGCCACGAGATATCGCACTGGGAGGAGTTCGACCATCTGCTGGTCAACGACGACCTGGCGGCGTGCACGGCGGCGGTCGCCTCTATACTAGTGGCGGCGCGGTGCACGCTGGCGCGTGGTCTTGGGGCGGCACGGCTTGCGCGCAGCCTGGCCGGTGATCGCGTGTGAGCGGCGTTCAGGCGTGGCGGGCAAGCTTGTGGGCGGTGCGTAGCAGGAAGGCACGGTCTTCGGGGTCGCAGGAGCGGTAGAGGCGCAGCATCGCCAGCTCGTCTCCGGTAGCGGATTCGGTCGGTTTCGCGCCCTGCAGGAGGTGCTCGATGGAGGCGTCCAGCGCTTCGGCAATGCGGGTGATGTTGCCGCGGAGCTGACCGGCACGGTCCGTCTCCCACTGGGCGACCGCACTTCTGCTCACGCCGCAGGCTGCGGCGAGGTCATCCTGCGTGAGGCCACGGGCACGCCGCAGGGCACGTATACGGCCACCGACGCTGTGTGTTTCTTCCTGCATGTCCAGCAGAATACGCTAGAGGTGCTAACAAATCCAGTTGACGTAGTTGACAATCCAGCGTCAGTTCTACTAACGTTGCTGTTAGTGAGCGGGAGAGTTGACGTGCGGGCACATGTGCATTGGACGCAGGAGCTGGATGAGCGGCTACGCGGGCTTCGGGAAGCTGGCGTGACGTGGGACGCCATCGCCGAGGCGATGGGACTCGGACGCAACACAGTACTCGAGCGTGGGCGCAAGATCGGGGCGCGGCGGCTGCGGCTGCGGCCACAGTCGGTGGTGGAGGAGGCGCGCGACCGGCCGGCGCGGCAGGCCGGCCATCCGGTGACCTGGGGGCTGCTCACAGCCGGCACCGTGCTCGAGGGCGAGGCGTATCCCTACCCGGTTTTTCTTTAAGGAACATATCATGAACGTATTCGACTTCGCTTCAGCGGGTCTGATGAATGAGGCATTGCCCGAGCGGGAGCGCGAGATCGATTCCGCCTACGTTACGTATCGGCTGGAGGAGGCCGGGGCCACGCTGCTGGCCTTGCCCGGAACGGGATATTCGACTCGGCTGAAGGTGAGCCATCTCGATGTGGTGCAGGAAGCCTGCGAGGCGTTTGGCGGGGCGTCCGGGTCCGGGCAGATACGGCCGCCCGTCCCCTCGGCCTCGCGTATCACGCGTATGGACGAGGCGCTTGGGTGGATCGCGCTGATCCCGCGCGAGCGTTATGTGCTGCGCCGGATCGTGGGCGCGCGCTGCCTGGTCAGTCCGGTGACGGAGCGGCACCTGTTTTCCTGGCGGCGGCTGGGCGGGGTGATGGGCGCGGACCACAAGGCGGTGCAGCGCTGGCATGCGCAAGGCATCGACATGCTGGTGGCGGCGGTGGGCGCGCTACGCCGCAGCGTGGCTTAGGTGCTTTGTGTGCGCGGGTCTCAGTCTCCGGTTGCGCTGAGCATCAAACGGTAGCGGCAACGCGGCGTGGTCAGCGTGCCTTCGATCTGGTCGCCGGCGAGCTGGCCGGTGAACGTGACGGGGTAGGGTTTCTTGTCGACACCGGTCAGGGTGGTGGTGGCGGACAGGGTTGTTCCGGTGATGGTGCCGGCCAGGGTGAGGGTGCCATCGGCCGGCGAGACGGTTACGGCGTGGCCGCGCCTGGTGAGGGTGGCGCGCGTGGCCGGGTCACAGGCGCCGGCCGTGGGGCGCTGCGGTCCGGCGAAGACCTGGGTCTGTTGTATGCCCGTGCAGGCGGTAAGCGGGACAAGGCAGAGCAAGAGGGCGCGCATTCGCAGGGTGTAGCAGGAATCGCGTGGTGGGGCGGGAGCATAATTTTTGTGTGCTCCTCCTTCGATCCGGGTGGACGTTGATCGCTTAAAGCGAGCACTTCTCTCAGGGACCGGAAACTTCGCTTGCCCTTCTGAAGGCGAGCTCTGGGCAATGCGGCCGATATGTTTGTGCGCCGGGGTAGCCGCCGGTGCACGAGGTTCGGGCTTGCCCGCTTTGTCCACGCCCATTGCCGCATGCCCTGATTTTCTTTTTGCGGCCGAGCCGATTTTTTCTGTTGCCCAGCAACCCCAACTTTCGGTATATTTTGCTCAACGATGGCGGTTTGAGCGGACGACTGGCTCGCTGCTGTTTCTTGAAAGACCTTTGTCTGGTTTGCAGGTTAGCGGATTTCGCTGTTGGGCGAAACCTGCTCGCGGCCTTGGCGCCAATGCTGTTGGATCGGGGGACGAGTGGACGACGAAGAACTGACGCCATTGGACGTTTTGCTCAGGGCGATGCGGCTGCGATGGCAGGAAGAGAAGACCGATGAGGCGGTGGCACTTGCAAAAGCTGCCGCGCCCTACGTGCATGCGAAGCCAGCGAGCAGCCGGGGGGCGGGCGCGCTGAGCGGTTTTGGGGGCGACAGGCTGGATGACCTCTGCGCGGCAGCTCAATACCGAGAACCAGCTGAAGAGGATGGTGCAGGGGAGTCTTGAAAAGTGGTCCCGCGTAGCGGTTCGGGGTGCTGGGCAGGCGCCTGCCAGGCACCATCTGCACATGATTGCGATGCTGGAAGAAGTGGAGCGCGGCAAGATACGGCAGCTGATGCTGCTGCTGCCGCCCGGATCAGCGAAGAGCACATACGCGAGCAAGATCTTTCCGGCTTGGTGGCTGATGCGCAACCAGCAGCACTCGGTGATCATGGCCTGTCACACCGCGCGTCTGGCAGAGCATTTCGGGCGGGGTGTGCGAGGACTGCTGGAGGAGCACAGCAGCCACCTCGACGTGCGCGTGCGGCCCGATGCGCGGGCAGCGGCGCGATTTAGCACCGAGCAGGGCGGCGAGTTTTTCGGCATCGGCGTGCATGGGGCGGTCACCGGGCGGCGCGCTGACCTTGCAGTGATAGACGACCCGATCAGGAGTTTTGCAGACGCCGAGAGTTTTACCGCGCGCGAGCATCTTTGGGAGTGGTTCCGCTCCGAGCTGGTGACGCGCATGAAGCCGAAAGGGCGCATGGTGCTGGTGATGACCCGCTGGCATTCGGACGACCTGGCCGGGCGGCTGATCGAGAAGGGTGGCTGGGCGGTTTTGCGCCTGCCAGCCCTGGCCGAGCCTAACGACCTCATGGGACGCGCGCCCGGCAAGGCGTTATGGCCCGCGTGGGAAGACCGTGCGGCGATCGAGGAGAAGCGGGCGTTGCTGGGGGAGCGGCATTTTGCCGCGTTGTTTCAGCAGGCGCCGATGCTGGCGAGCGGCACGTTGTTCAATGCGCGTGCCATGCGCATCGTGGATGCCGTGCCCGATGGTGTTGCCGTGCGGGGCTGGGACTTGGCAGGCACGGCGGATGGTTCGGGTGATCCGGACTGGACCGTGGGCGTTAAGCTGGTTCGCGACACGACTGGCGCCGTGTTTATCGACGACGTGGTCCGGTTCCGGGCGGTTTCGGCTGAGGTGGCCGAGCGCATCCGCGCCGTGGCGGTGGCGGACGGGACTGCAGTTTCCATCGGGCTGCCACAGGATCCCGGGCAGGCGGGCAAGAGCCAGATCATGTTTCTTACTCAGGTTCTGGCGGGGTTCCGTGTTGTGGCTTCGCCCGAAACGGGAGCAAAGGAATTGCGGGCCGTGCCGGTGGCCTCGCAGGTTTCGAACGGGACGATGGCGATGCGGCGGGCGGCCTGGAACACGGTGTTTCTTGATGAGCTTGCGAATTTTCCGCACGGGCGAAAGGACGATCAGGTGGATGCGCTCGCGCGGGCATTTACCATGTTGCTTGGCGCGAGCGGACCAGCCCGTTTCGTGCGCTCGACATTCTCAGTCCGTTGAGGGCGCTGGTGTTTAGTGTGCAGCAGGGATGGATGTTCTGCGCGGGAAATACAGCAGCGGCCAGCACAGTAGAGGCGTCGGGTTGCTGCTGACGTGGCAAGCAGACGTGCCTTACTGTTTTTTGGGAGTGGAGATTGTACCGCACGATCTGCGATCTGCTACCTGACGACGCCGAGTACTCCGAGCGTACGCGGCAGCTCTCGATCTATCAGAAACTGCTTGATGGCAGTTTTTACGACGCTCTGCCGTACGAATTTCACGAGGAGCGCACTCTGGCGGGCGAGTATATTCCGCTCCGGCAGCGGCGTCCTTCGGTCCGTTACGGCCTGGCGCGCCTGGTTGTGGAAGACAGCGTGGCGTTGCTGTTCAGCGAAGGGCATTTCCCGGCATTCGACTCGCCGGATCCCGTGGTGCGCGACGTGTTGACAGCGGTGGCGCGCGAAGTTCGACTGAACGCGGTCATGGTTGAAGCCGGGCTGCGCGGCTCGATCGGGTCCGTGGCGCTGTTGCTGCGTGTGTTGCGCGGACGGGTGTTTGTTGATGTGCTGGACACGCCGTATCTGTGGCCGCAATGGGCGGCGGACCGACCAGACACGCTGTGCCGCGTGGTGGAACGCTACAAGGTTCGTGGCGCTGAGCTGGCGGCCCAGGGCTATGCGGTGGCCGATACAGGGGCTGCCTACTGGTTCCAGCGCGTGTGGGACGAGGAGTTCGAACGTTGGTATGAGCCTCTGGCGGTGGGGAGCACCGGCGCGCCTGTTGAAGATACGGCGCGGACGGTGCGGCATGGGTTGGGATTTGTGCCGCTGATCTGGGTGAAGAACCTGCCCGGCGGGACAGGCGTGGATGGGGCCTGCACGTTCCGCAGCGCTATCGATACGAGCATCGAGATCGATTACCAGCTGAGCCAGGCTGGGCGTGGGTTGAAATACAGCTCGGATCCTACGCTGCTGATACGTGAGCCGGCCGGTATCGACGGCAACATGGTGCGTGGCGCGGCAAACGCGCTGGTGGTGAGCGAAAAGGGCGACGCCAAGCTTCTCGAAATAGGCGGGACCGCGAGCCAGGCGGTGATCGACTATGTCAGAATACTGCGCGAGCTGGCGCTGGAGAGCCTGCACGGGAACCGCGCTGAGGCGAACCGGATGACGGCGCCGGCAAGTGGCCGTGCGCTGCAATTGATGAACCAGGGTTTGCTGTGGCTGGCAGATAACCTGCGCGTCAGTTACGGCGAATGCGCGCTTGTGTCGCTGGCGAAGATGATTCTGGCAGCCAGCCAGGTTTATGCTTTGCGGGTGGAGGGGCGCGTGTTGCCGCCGCTGTCGGCGACGGCGCCGGTAAGCTTGCGTTGGCCGGACTGGTATCCGGACGACGCGCTTGACGGGCAGAGGACGGCGGAGACGCTGATTTCGCTTGTTGCGGCCGGCCAGATGTCTCGCGAGACGGCGATGCGGGTGCTGGCGGCCAATTACGACATCGAGGATGTGGCAGCCGAGGTGGCGCGCATCGAAGCCGAACGATCGAAGGCCGAGGGAGCAGGATGAGCGAAGGCGAACCGGGTTTGGGCGGAGAGGAGGACGCGTTCCGCGCGCTGAAGGCGCATGCCGACTCGCTGGAGCGGCAATTGCACGAGGCGGAGGCGCGCTCTGTGATGCAGCTTCGGCAGGCCGAGCTGCGGGCCGAAGCGATGCGGGCGGGGATCGTCGACATCGACGGTCTGCGCCTGCTTGATCCGGAGTCAGTGGCAGGCGGACGCGACGCGGCGCCTGCAGCCAGCGAGGTGATCGGCAAGTTGCGGCGCGACAAGCCGTGGCTGTTCGGCGGGTCACATTCGAGCAGCGCCGGGACGCCGCCTTCTGCGGCACCGGTTCGCAGACGGCTTGCGACCGACATGACGATCGAGGAGTGGCGGGCCGCGCGGGCGGAGCTGCTGCGTCGACGGTGATGCCGGACTGACACTGGGTCTGAGGCGTAATTCGGGGGGCTCTGCCCCCTTTTTCTTTGGGGGCACTGAATGAGCATTTCGAATTTTCCCGCGGCGCTGCAGCCGATCATCCAGCAGGGCTTTCTGGAGCGCGAGTTTCAGCAGGCTCTCCGCTCGCGCATCGGCTATCGGGCATGCGCGGATCGCGAGGATTTCGCCGTGGGTATTGGCGAGACGCTGACCAAGACGCGGGCGGGGTTGCGGCCAGCGGTGACTACGCCGCTGGCGGCGTCCACCAACACCAACCTTGATAACGGGCTCACGCCTGGGTCCTGGAACGTGGAGCAGTTCACGCTTACGCTGAACCACTACGCGGCGACCATGGACCTGAACATGGTGACGAGCCGTGTGGGGATCGCCAGCCAGTTTCTGCAGAATGCGTATGTGAACGGCGAACAGGCGGCGCGCAGCCTCGACGACCTGGCACGTAATTCGTTGTTCGGGGCGTATTTCGGCGGTAATACGCGGGTACGCGTGACTATCGGCAGCGCAGGGCCGCAGGTGGCCGTCGACGACATACGCGGTTTCTCGACCGGGTTCGTGAACGGGGTGCAGCAGAGCGTGAGCTCGGGCAACCCGCTGGTGGTGACGATCGGGGCCGACGTGTACACGCTTGTCGGGGTGGGGCCGGACGCGACGAACGTGTCGACAGCACCTGGCGGGCAGAGTGGTGTTCTGACGCTGGCCTCCAACGTGAGCGTGAGCGACGGGACTGCGGGCAGCACGGTGCAGGCGGCGACTAGCTCGCTGATCTTGCGGCCGAATGCGCGCACCAACACGGGCCTGCTGACGACGGGCGACACGCTTTCGATGACGAACATTCTCGACGCCGTGGCGGGGCTTCGCGTCAATGCGGTTCCTGACATCGACGGCGCATATAATTGTTATCTTGACCCTATCAGTGCGCGGCAGCTGTTTGCAGACCAGGACTTCCAGCGGCTGTTCATCGGTTCGACATCGGCCAACGAGATATTCCGGCCCGGGCAGGGTGTGATCAACGAGTTCCTGGGTTTGCGGTTCGTGCTTACGACCGAGTCGTTTCTGCAGCCGCATCCCTCAATCACCGGGGCGATCGTGAGGCGGCCGATCGTATGCGGTCAGGGCGCGTTGATCGAGGGCGACTTTGCCGGGATGGCGGCTGACGACGTGGCGCCCAAGGATGCAATCGTGTCGCTGGTCGACAACGTCTGCATGGTGACGCGCGAGCCGGTCGACCGGCTGCAGCAGATCATCGCGCAGTCCTGGTATTGGATCGGCGGGTTCTGCGCGCCATCCGACACGACGACGAACAGCCTGACCGTGCCGACATCGACAAACGCCAACTTCAAGCGCGCGGTGATGATCGAGCACATGGGCTGAGGCCTGTGGTGGTGCGATGGGAATGGGGGTTCGTATCGCACCACCACATCCGGTGGAGAACGCATGCTAACTGATCAGCAAAAGACCGATACACGTCGCTTCTGCGGGTATCCGGCCTATGGGGCGTCGCCAGCCGGCAATATCGGGTGGCGGTTCTATACGGCCTACGGCTTGCTGGAATATCGGATGAACAACCTCTCTGATGCGGAGATCGTGGTTGTTCTTGGGTATCTTGCGACGCTGACGCAACTGGAGGCGGCAGTGCCGGCGTCCAGCGAGAACCTGGACAGCGATGCCGCGGCGACCTGGCGGCATAACCGGGATGAGGTGGCAAACCGGTTGCAGCTTTTCGATGGATGGTGTCGCCGGCTGTGCGGGTTTTTCGGCGTGCCGCCCGGCGAGGGGCTGGGCTCCTCCGGTTTGAGCTGGACCGTTTGATGGATGAGCGCACGCTGCAGGACCGGATGAGCAAAGGCATGGGCGTGGCGGCGCGCCGGGTGGGGTGTCTGTTCGACCTCTATCGCCCGGCGGGCATCGTGCGACCGGTGAGTCCTGGTAACCGGGTTATGACGCTGTCGGCTGCCTTCAAGCCGTCTGGCGGGCGCGCCGGCGTGGCTTATGGACAGTCGCTCTGGAGCGGGACTTTCGATTCCTCGTACACGCAGACGGGCGACTATTTGGCGAACGCTTCCGAGACGTATTTCCTCGCCAGCCAGTTGCCCGGACTTGACGTGCGATGCGTGCGGACGAACCGGGTTGTATCCATCGTTCGGCCGATGCCGGCGACGCAGGGTGGCTATAGCGGCTTCTTCTCCACGCCTGGCGACGTGGTGGTTACGGACTGGCCGGCATGT
>CAHJWU010000056.1 GCA_903643085.1 Rhodospirillales bacterium | reverse complement strand
CGAGCGGGCGCAGCGTTTCGGCGTTGCGGCCCGCGAGCACCGGCCGTAGGCCGCGTTCGCGGGCGTGCGCGGCGCACAGGCGGCCGGTGTAGCCGGTCGCGCCGTAGATCAGGAACGTCATCGGCGTGTCTGCCCGATGAGGGTTTTCCGCTCTATAGTTCCAGCGCCTTTCGTGCTCGTCATCGGGAGGGTAGTGGGCGATGACCGCCGGCGGCAAGCCGGGCCCGCGTCCGGCCGGCGCCCAGGGAGCCATCCGGCACCCCAGGCAAGCGCCCGTCTCCGCAGCGCGGCCGCATCACAACTCCGCCGGGCATCCGCCTTCGCTCACTTAGCCGTTGACGGTTCGGACCCTGGCACGGACTTTCAGCAGGCAGACAAGCGGGTGAGCGGGTTGTCCTCTGACGGGCCTGCCTCGATGCGGAAGCCGCCGCGGGATCCTGGGCAGAGGGCGGAGGCATGAGGTAGTATGGCTGAACGCAAAGCGCCCGATCCGTCCGAAGCGCCCAGGCAGGCGGGGTCCGGCCGCACGCAAGGCGAAGGCGGACAGGCCAGGCTCGCATCCCCCACGCAGACAGGCCTGGTCGTCGGCATCGGCTCGTCGGCCGGCGGGATCGATGCGCTCAAGGCGTTCTTCTCCAAGCTGCCAGCGGATGCCGGCATGGCTTTCGTCGTCGTCCAGCACCTCGACCCCAGCCACACCAGCTCGCTCGTCTCCATCATCGCCGGCCAGACCGCGCTCCGTGTCTGCCTCGCGGAGGACGGCGCGGTGGTCGCTCGCGACCAGGTCCACGTCATACCGCCGGACGCGACCCTGACCATCAAGGGCGGGCTGCTCCGGGTGGCGCAGCCTGCCGCCACGGCCGAACGCCGCGTCGCCGTGAACACCTTCCTGACCTCGCTGGCCGAGGACCAGGGCGAGAACGCGGTGGGCATCATCCTCTCCGGCTTCGGCAGCGACGGCGCGCTCGGCATCGCCGCGATCAAGGAGCACGGCGGCCTCACGCTCAGCCAGGCCGAGTTCGACCACCATGCCAAGCAGGGAATGCCGCAGAACGCTGCGTCCGGCGGCTTCGTGGACCACGTGCTGGCCGTAGAGGACATGCCGCGGGCGCTGCTGGACTACCGGCAGCACCGGGCGGCGACCGACACCCACAAGGGCGCCGACGGCATACGCCAGGACCTGCCGGCCAGGCTGGCCGAGATCTGCGACGTCCTGCGCAGCAAGCTCGGGCGCGACTTCAGGGACTACAAATCGGGCACGCTGATGCGCCGCGTGCAGCGCCGCATGCACGTGCTGCAGACCGACGAGGTGGCGGACTACACCGAACAGCTCCGCCGCCTGCCGCACGAGGCCGAGCACCTGTTCCGCGAACTGCTGATCAGCGTGACGCGGTTCTTCCGCGACCCGGAGGCCTTCCAGGTGCTGCAGGCCAGGGTGATCCCGCTGTTGCTGGCCGACCCGGCCGTCACCGACCCGATACGGGTCTGGGTTGCCGGCTGCGCCACCGGTGAGGAGGCGTATTCGATCGCCATACTTCTGCGCGAGGCGCTGGCGCGCTCGGACTCCCGCCGGCATGTCCAGGTGTTCGCGACCGACCTGGACGACCGCGCGATCGCGGTCGCACGCGCCGGACTGTATCCCGCGTCGATCGCGCTGGACATGACCTCGGGACGGCTGGAGGCCTGTTTCGCCAGGGAGGACGGCAGCTATCGCGTGGCCAAGGACATACGCGAGATGTGCCTGTTCTCAACGCATGACGTGATCAAGGACCCGCCGTTCTCGCGCATCCACCTGGTCGCCTGCCGCAACCTGCTGATCTATTTCGAGCCGCAACTGCAGCAACGTGTCATCAACACCTTCCATTACGCGCTCCGGCCAGATGGCTACCTGTTCCTCGGCCCGTCGGAGAGCGTGGCTTCGCAGGCGCACCTGTTCGCGCCGCTGGACAAGCGGCACCGGTTCTACGAGCGCCGCGATACGGCATCGAGCCTCCCGAGCTTTTCGCTCTCGCGTGCGGCGGACGTGCCGCCCAAGGCCGTCACGCGGCCGGTCACCGACGACATTGACCGGCGGGCGGTACGCGCGATCGCCCGCTATGCGCCGGCCTTCCTCGTCGTCAACCGCCAGCACGACATCCTGCGCTTCTCGGGGCAGACCGCGAAGTTCCTGCAGCCGGCCACCGGCGTCGCCACGCTGAACTTGTTCACCCTGCTGCATACCGACCTGCGGGCGGCGGTGCGTGCGTCGCTGAAAGAGGCGACGGCGACGGGAGAGCGCGTTCTGCATGAGAAGCTCTGCATCGAGACAGGCGAGGGCTATGACATCGTCAACCTCATCGTCGAGCCGATCGCCTCACCAGGAGACGATGGCCTGTTCCTTGTCGCCTTCCAGGAAGTCGGGCCTGGCAGCCCCGTCCTGCCGCGTTCGCCTGCGGATTTGCCGCAGGAAGACGAAGCCTTCCAGGCGCTTAGCCGGGAGGCGGTCAGCCTGAGGGAGAGGCTGCGCGACACCATGGAGGGTCTGGAGGCAGCCACCGAGGAGCTCCAGTCTTCCAACGAGGAGTACCTGTCGGCCAACGAGGAGCTGCAATCGGCCAACGAGGAGCTGTTTACCTCCAAGGAGGAGCTGCAGTCCCTCAACGAAGAGTTGCAGACCATCAATGCCGAGCTGAACGACCGCAACGACAGCCTGGTGCGCTCCAACAGCGACCTGGCGAACCTGTTCGACAGCACCTCGATTGCCACCCTGTTCCTGGACCGCGACCTGCGCATCCGCCGCTTCACGCCGCGCCTGCTGGACATTTTCAACGTGCGCGACGGCGACCAGGGCCGGCCGATCTCAGACATCGTCAGCCACCTGACACGCGACGGGCTGGGCCAAGACGTGCAGCACGTGCTGCGCACCCTTGCGCCGCGCGAGCGCGAGGTGACCGCCGCCGACGGCATGAGCTACCTTATGCAGGTCCGCCCCTACCGGGACCTCAACAACGTCATCGATGGTGCGGTCATCACCTTCGTGGACGTATCGGAGCGCAAGCGGCACGAGCAGGCGCGCTCCAGGCTGGCGGCGATCGTGGACTCCTCACAGGACGCCATCATCGGCCACGACATCGACGGCATGGTCACGAGCTGGAACGACGGGGCGCGCAGGCTGCTCGGCACGCTGGCGGCCGAAGCCGTGGGTCAGCCGATGCCGGACTTGGTGCGGCGCGCGCTGCCCTGGAAGTGGGCAGACATGCTGCAGAGCCTGCAACGCGGCGAGCAGCTTCCGGCGTTCGAGTGCGCGGGCACAGGCGACCGCGGGCAGACGATCGAGCTGCTGGTGACGATCTCGCCCGTCAGGGAGGGCGGCGGGCGGGTTGCCGGTGTCTCCCTGGTGGCGCGCGACATCAGCGCGCGCAAGGCCGCCGAACAGAAGGCGGCGCTGCTGCTGGGCGAACTTGACCACCGCGTGAAGAACATCCTGGCGATCGTCTCCGCCGTCATCTCGCAGACCCTGAAGACGACCACGACGCCCGAAGCCTTTGCCGCCGAGGTCAGCGGCCGGGTGCAGGCCATCGCCAAGGCGCACAGCCTGCTGACGCAATCCGGCCAGGGCGAAGTCTCGCTCCGCGCCATACTGCGGACCGAACTCGCCCCCTACGACCGTGGCGACGGCAACGTGGTGGTCGGAGGGCCGGACGTTGCACTGACCCCGCGGGCGGGCCTGGCTTTGGCGATGGCAATACACGAACTCGTTAGCAACGCGGTCAAGTATGGCGCGTTGTCCACCGGCTCAGGCACGTTGACAATACAGTCCGAAGTTGCATCATTCCCGGACAGCACAACCTTCATGCTGGCCTGGACGGAGTCGGGAGGGCCTGCGGTGCAAACGCCGACGCGACGGGGGTTCGGGACGACGCTGATCGAGCGCACCCTCACGCACGAGCTCGACGCCACCGTGGTGCGCGAGTTCGCCGCCGGCGGCTTGCGGTGCACGATAGCCATTCCGGTCACCGGCGAGGTCGGCCGGCTCGTCCAGGGCGGCGATGCCGGAGAGGGCGCATAGGCACCGCGGCGAGCCTGGCTGGCCGCCGCATCCTCGTGGTGGAGGACGACATGATGATCGCCGTGATCATCGAGGAGGCGCTGCTGAACCTCGGCTGCATCGTGGTCGGCCCGGTGGGTAAGCTGGATGCCGCCCTCCGGCTTGCCGGCGAGGAGGCGCTTGACGCCGCCATACTGGACGTCAACATACGCGGCGGTAAGTCGTTCCCGGTGGCCGAGCGCCTGCAGGCACGCGGCGTGCCGTTCGCGCTGGCGAGCGGCTACGGGGACTGGGCGCTGCCGGCCGCCTTCCAGAACCAGCCCCGCCTGACCAAGCCGTTCACCGTCCAGGACCTCGAGGAACGGGTGCGGGCGTTGACGTCCGGCTCGCCTTGCGCCGCCAGCGGCCCGGCGGCCCTGCCGCTACCCGCCTGAGGGCGCCAGCGGCGTCACGTCGCCTGGATGCGTCCACTCCTCGCCGAGCAACGCCCGCATGGCGCCTGTCCTCTCCTTGGCTTCCCGCATCGCTTCCGCCCAGAGCGCCGCCTGGCCGGGGTCATCTGCCAGCCGGCTCTTGTCGGCCATCTGCCGGCAGAGCTCGCCGCGCTCGCTCAACGCGCGCAGCGCGGCCTCCAGGGCCCACTCCATGGCGGCGAACTGCGCGGCCACCATCACCTCTGCCGTGTAGACGTGGCCGATATGGCAGCGGAACTGGGTGAGAGTTCCCAGTTCGGTCCTGCGCAGCGCGCCGCCGCAATCCGGGCAGGTCACCGCGACCGGATCGTCAAGCCTGTATTCCGCCGTCATCTCCTCGGTCTCCGGCACCCTCGGGGCAGCTTGGGTCACGACAACATCGGCCGGCTGCCTGCCGACCAGCTGCTCGATGAGCGCGGGCATCGCCCGGACCGGCAGGCAGTGGTCCACGGCGACGTGGCGCAGCGCGCTCAGCGGCATGCTGGCGTCGGCCGCGTCCTGGGGGTCCTGCACGATGGTGGTCCCGCCGCGCTGCTTGACCTCGAACAGGCCGGCGGTGCCGTCATTGAGCCCGCCCGTCAGGATGATGCCGGCGACGCCGGCGCCGTACACCCTGGCGGCGCTGCGGAACAGGGGGTCCACCGCGGGACGCGCCCAGTTCTCGCGCGGCCCCCTGGTCAGCCGGATCACGCCGGGCTCGAGCACCATGTGGTGATCCGGCGGCGCCACATAGATGTGGCCGCGGCGGATTTCCTCGCCGTTGGCCGGGTGGCTCCCCTTCAGCCTGCCCCATTGGTTCAGCAGCAGTGGAAGTTCGCTCTTATGGGCGCCTATGTGCAGGACGATAAACAGCGCCGCATCGAGATCCGCCGGCAGGGCCGCGACCAGGGACCGTATCGCCTCCACGCCGCCGGCGGACGCGCCTATCACGATGATGGAGGTTCTCTCGCCCATTGCATGCTAACGGCGGGGCTGGAGGGAGTTGCGGCATTCGGGGTGTCGGAAGAGGGGACGACCTGAACCGGCGGTGCGATCCTGGCCGGCGCCGGGACCGCCGGCCAGGCGCCGGCCAGTCGGTGCTTGCCATCGCTTGCCGGTGCTTGCCGCTGCTTGCCGCGCGCGAGAGGCCCGGCCTAGGCCTCGGCCATGACAGCCGAGACGCTCGACCGACTTCTGACCACCCTGGCCGTGCGCCTGCATGCCTGTTCCGTATGCCGAATCCAGCACGGCTGGGGCCTCGCCTTTTCGGCCTTCGACGCGATCACGATCCATTTCGTCCTGGCCGGACAAGGGTCCCTGCGCGTCGGCACCGGTCCGGTCCTGCCCTTCACCGTGCGCAGCGCCCTGGCCGTCCCGGCGCGCCAGCCGCACGTGCTGGGCGGGCTGGAGGCCGGTGTGAGGCTGGTGCGTGCCGACGCGCATTGTTCCATGCTGGGCGACGGCCTAGTGTCCTTCACCGCGGGAGATGGCAGCCGGGACGTGCTCATGCTGTGCGGCATGGTTTCCGCCTCGCACACCGGCGCGCTCGGCCTGTTCGAATTCCTGCGCGCGCCGTTGATCCAGGATTTCTCCGCCGACCAGCATCTGTCGCCGGTGTTCGACCTGATGCTGGCCGAGGTCACCAAGCCGGGCCTGGGCACGCAGGCGATGACCGAGGTGCTGATGAAGCAGTGCCTCATCGCCCTGCTGCGGCAGCACCTCCTGCGCGACGGCGCCGATTCGCCGCTGTTCACCGCGCTGCAGCATCCGCGGCTTGCGCGCGCCGTTCTTGCGATACTGGATCAGCCGGCAGCACCGCACACAGTCGGCAGCCTGGCCGACCTCGCGGGGATGAGCCGTGCCTCGTTCGCCGGACATTTTTCCAACGCGTTCCAGCAGGGGCCGATCGATTTCGTCCAGAAGGTCCGGCTGCGCATCGCGGCACGCCTGCTGGCCACGACGGACCTGCCGCTGAAGGTGGTCGCGCAGACGGTCGGCTACGCCGGCACGGCGTCCTTCACGCGCGCTTTCACGCGGACGTATGGCGACGAACCGATGGCTTACCGCCGCCTGGACGGGTCCGTGGCGGCGCAGCCGGGCGAAACACCTTCCATTTAGCAAGGCGTCCAAACGACGCAGCCGATCGTCCAAAGAAGCTGCGCGGCGGAAAACCGCGTTGCCGCTCGTTCATTACGGCGGCATCGTCCGCTTCGCGGAGGCCGCGCGCCGCCTCGCCCGGTCGGAGCCGCAGCCTGGAGGCCGTTTGCCGATGCACACCACGCGCACCCTGGTATCAGTGACCACGGCCGCCTTGCTGGCCGGGTGCCAGATGGCGCCGCAGGCGCCCGACCCCACCGGGCGGGCGGACGCGGACATGCTGCGGGTTCTGACCGCGTTCCAGGCCAGCGGGGCCAAGCCGGTGCCCACGCTCACCGTGGAGCAGGCGCGCGCGCAGCCCACGCCGGGCGACGCCGCGACCACGATTGCCGTGTCGATGGGCCTGCCCGCCAGGATGCCCATCGCGCGCGTAAGTGACATCCAGGTCACCGGCGCCGCGGGCCAGTTGCCCGCCCGCCTCTATGACCCACAGGTGGCGCACGGCCCGGCGCCGGTCATCCTCTACTTTCACGGCGGCGGCTGGGTGACCGGAACGCTCGACACCTACGACGCCTCCGACCGCGCACTGGCCAACAGCACCGGTGCTATCGTGCTGTCGGTCGGCTACCGCCTGGCACCGGAGAACCGCTTTCCGGCCGCGCAGGACGATGCCGACGCGTCCTATGCCTGGGTGCTGAAGAACGCCGGCACGATCGGCGGCGATCCGAAGCAGGTGGCGGTCGCGGGCGAGAGCGCGGGCGGCAACCTCGCCATCGACACGGCGATCTGGGCCCGCGACCGGCACCTGCAGGCGCCGGTCCACGCGTTGCTGGTCTACCCCGTGGCCGGCACCGACCTCACGACCGCCTCTTACAACGAGACGGCGCAGGCGGTGCCGCTGAACCGCGCCGCCATTGCGTGGTACGTCAGCCACTTCACCAGCGGACCGGCCGACCTGGGGGATGCGCGGCTGAACGTGGTGGGCGCCGCCGACCTGCACGGCCTGCCGCCGACGACGATCGTCTCGGCGGAGATCGACCCGCTGCGCTCCGAAGGCGAGATGCTTGCGGAGAAGCTCAGGGCGGCGGGCGTGCCGGTCGCGCAACGGACCTTCCCCGGCGTCACGCACGAGTTCTTCGGCATGGGCGCCGTCGTCGGCCAGGCCAGGCAGGCGGAGGATTTCGCCGCCCTGCGCCTGAAGGCGTCGTTCGCCCCGCCGGCGCCCGTGGCGGCGCCGCCGGCAGCCAAGCGGCTGACGCACCATTACGCCGGCTGAGCCGGCGAGAGTTTCACGCCATCATCAATGAAGGAGACAGGCATGGCCGCGGCCGCACCCGTACGCTTCACGGAGAACCTGGAGACCAGGCAGGACGACGAGGAAGAGACGATCGGGCAGCTGAATGCCGCGTTCGACAGGATACTCGGCACCACGGCTGAGGATTACGGCCACGCGGTGCGGTCCGTGCACGCCAAGGCGCACGGCATATTGCGGGGCACGCTGACCGTGTTGCCGGGCCTGCCGCCAGAACTGGCGCAGGGCCTGTTCGCCACCCCCGGCGAGCACCGCGTCTTCATGCGCCTGTCCACCAACGCCGGCGACATCCTGCCTGACGCGATCAGCCTGCCGCGCGGCCTGGCGCTGAAGGTGCTGGACGTCGACGGCGAGCGCCTGCCCGGCGCGGAAGGACGCACCCAGGACTTCGTCATGGTCAACGGCCCGGTGTTCCAGACCAAGACCGCCGACAAATTCCTTGGCAGCCTGAAGAAGCTCGCCGGCACCACGGACAGGTTGGAAGGCGTCAAGACGGCGGTTTCGGCCGTGATGCGCGGCGTCAACAGCGCGCTGCAGACGGTGGGCGTCGAGAGCCCGGCGGTCCAGTCGCTGGGCGGGGCGCCCAACGTCGATCCGCTGGGGGAGACCTACTACAGCGTGACGCCGTTCCGTTACGGCGACTACGTGGCCAAGTTCGCCGTGGTGCCCGTGTCCCCCGATCTGCTCTCCAGGACCAGGCAGGAGATCGACGGATCGGCCGATCCGGACATGATCAGGCTGACGCTGCGGGGCGAGATGGCCTTGTTCGACGGCGTGTGGGAGCTGCGCGTGCAGCTGTGCCGCGACCTGGAGACGCAGCCGATCGAGGATCCCACGGTGGAATGGCAGGAGGCGGACGCTCCGTTCCAGACCGTGGCCACCATTCACGCCGGCCGGCAGGACAGCTGGGATGACGCACAGGTGCGTCGGGTGGACGAGGCGATGCGGTTCTCGCCCTGGACCGGGCTTGCGGCACACCGGCCGCTTGGCAACATCAACCGGGCGCGCAAGGCGCCCTACGAGCACTCGGCGGAGTACCGCGCCCGTTTCAACGGGTGCCCGATCCATGAGCCGGCAGGAACGGATGTGTGAGTATGCCATCCCTGCGTGCGGTTCTGGTCGCGGGCGGCGCGGGCCTGCTCGCGGCGCTGGTCCAGCCGCCGGCCGCGGCCGCGGAGGGGACGCCCATGGCGCGGACGTCGTCCGACCTGGCGAAGTTCAACGTGACCGTGCGCCGTTTCGACCCGGCCAGAGGCTTCGCGAGCGGGACCGATTTCATCCTGCCGGTGGACAGCCCCGATAAGGAACACGCGGCGTCCGCCGCCATGTCCAACGCGGTGGCGTTCACCCGCAAGCTGGACGGCGACCGGGTGTTGCCTGTCGCCTTTGCCTGTATCGCGGTGACTCGACGCTGAGCGGTCTGCATCTGGCGAGAGCGAGCCTGGGGACTGCGACAAACCCGGTCGTGCGAAGCACGCGGTCGCGTGACGGGGCCTTGAGGCGCCGGACCCCCGCCTAGTTCGACGGCGGAAAGCGGCGGAGCAGGCTTTGCTGGCGCAGCCAGGCGCGCGACAAGGCGGCGACTCCCGCCGGCCGGTGGCCCGCCCGGCGCATCGCCTGGCCGAGCCTGAACAGCTCGACCTGCTTGGCGAACACACCGCGAAACGCCGCCTTCAGCGTGAGCGAGGGATCCCAGAACTGTATCGCCTCGGATCCCGCGCCGTTTATCTCGATGATGCTGAACGCGCCGGCAAGCAGACCGGCGAGCGTGTCGAACCGCACGTCGAAACGGCCGTAGTGGAACTGCGGCATCGAACGGGCGATCGCGTCGATCCGTTCGGCGAGCAAGGGCGAGATGCGGGAGGATGCGTCCTCGTAACGCGCACCTATGCGCAGGGAGGCGATGGTGGTCAGGAGCACCTGCTCGTGTTCGGCGGGAACGCGCCGAAACGCGGCCTCGCCCAGGGCAGCGGCATATTTCGCGGCGTGCCTGCGGCATCTCGGGTCCGCGCGGACCAGGGCGGCGACGCTGCGGCGTCCGTCACCGATGACGCAGGGCGCGTGACGCAGCGTCATCGCGACGAGCGCACCTCTGCTTGCACCCGGCTCGCGGACATACAGCAGGCCCGCTTCGTTCGGCGCCGCGATCAGGCGCTGCAGGATGAACGCGCCGCCGGCGGGGACGGCGGCGGTGTAGGCGTCGAGCGCGTCGTCGCCGTCGATACGGCGTACGCCGTAGCCGCACCAGCCGATGTCCGGCTTGGCGATGAGCGGATAGTCCAGGCCGGCTGCCACGCGGGCCGCGCCGGCGTCTCTCCCTGACACGACGCGGCACCACGGAGCTATCCAGGGTGCGAACGCCTCGCCGACCTGCGCCAGACAGGCCGATTTCGATTCGCCCGCCAGGCCGCCGGTCTCGATGCGCGGGTTCAGGCAGGACGGCAGGGTCAGGCTGCGATAGCGCGCGCCGAGATAGAACCAGTGCAGGACGAGCGGTATGCACAGCAGCGATTTGGGGAGCTGTTCGATGCGCGGGCCGCGCGTCGAAGTGACCTGCGCCACGTTGGCGGCACCGGCAACCCCCCTGCCCGGTCGCCGTTGCGCACCGGCATATGGATCAGCAACCAACGCCGTTCTCCTCGCGTGCTGCTTCCTTGCTGGCGCTGTCTCGGGCGCTGCGTCTGCGGGATTACAGCTTCGTCGCGGTAACGCCCGCCACGCACCGATCGGTCAATGCCAGGGCAGAAAACCTCTGGGCGCGCGACATGCGCGACGTGTTCGGCTGGAGCCGGCGGTTCAGGCCGGGCGTGCTCGATCCCGGGCTGTTGCAGGCAGCGCACGAGGCGGGCGCCGTGGACGGGCTGGCCGAAGCGGGGGACGCGGTCTGGCGCTGCAACCTGCGGGCCGCCACGCTGGGCGGGCAGATTTTCCTGCACTCGGCGTATCCGACGGAGGCTCCGGACGCGGTGTTCTTCGGGCCGGACACCTACCGCTTCGCCGAGGCGGTGCGCCGCGCGCTGGCGGGACATCCGGGTCCGGTACGCCGGGCCGCGGACATCTGCTGCGGATCTGGGGCGGCGGGCATACTGGTGGCGCTTGCCTGTCCGCGCGCCAGCGTAATGCTGGCGGACGTGAACGCGGCGGCGCTTGCGCTGGCGGGCGTCAATGCCAGGGCAGCGGGCGTGCGCAACACGTCCTGCGCCCTGGGCGACCTGTTTCAGGGCGTGGCCGGAACCTTCGATTTCATCGTCGCCAACCCGCCTTACCTGATCGACCGCGCCGCGCGCGTCTATCGCCATGGCGGCGGCCGGCATGGCGAAGGCCTGTCGCTGCGGATCGTGCAGGACTCGCTCCCCCGCCTGGCGCCGGGCGGGCAACTGGTCCTGTACACGGGCAGCGCCATTTCCGGCGGCCGGGATTTGCTGCGCGAGGAGGCTGCCTGCATGCTGGACGAGACAGGCTGGCGCTGGACTTACCGGGAGGTTGATCCGGATGTGTTCGGCGAGGAGCTGGGCCAGGGCGCCTACCGCGACGCGGAGCGTATCGCCGCGATCGTGCTCACGGCGGAGCGGCCGGCATGAACATGGTGGCACATCCAGGCGGCGAGGCGGCGCACCGGCTGCAATGCCGCCTGGCCGCGCTGAACGCGCGGCGCCTGACGCCCGTCTTGCCGGAGGCGGAGAGCGCGGACGATCTGGCCTGCCTTCTGGCGGAAGAGCGGGACTTCCTCGAAGCATCGCGCGGCAGGGTGAGCGCCGCCGCGGGCGGGGCGCCCACGGAGGCCAGGCATTTCCTGCAGTGGTTCGAGGAGCTGTCGCTGAGCGGACCCGGCCAGAACGACCGCCTGTTTGCCTGGCTGGCGACTGAGTGCAGCCTGGCCGGGATGCGCTGGTTCCTGGCACAGGAGGTGGCGGGCGAGGCTGGTTTCGACGACCTGATCGCCCTGACGCTCGTCGGCATGCCGGTCCGCCCGAAACTGGCGCTGGCGGCGAATTTCTGGGACGAGATGGGACGCGGCGGGGCGCGCGGCATGCACGGTCCCATGCTCGGGGCGCTGGCGACGCATCTGGACCTGCATCTGCCCGTGGAAGCCTTGCTGTGGCAATCGCTCGCCCTGGCCAACACCATGGCGGGACTGGCGTCCGCCCGGCACTACGCGTTCCAGTCCGTGGGCGCGCTCGGCGCGATCGAGCTGACGGCGCCGGGCCGGGCGGCGCAGGTGGAAGCCGGCCTGCGCCGGCTCGGCGTATCCGGCAAATTCCGGCATTATTTCGCACTGCATGCGGTGCTCGACGTGAAGCATTCGGCGGCGTGGAATGCCGAAGTCATCGTGCCGCTGATCGAAGAGGATCCGCGGCGCGCCACAGCCATTGCGGAAGGCGCGCTGATGCGGCTCGAATGCGGGGCGGCCTGTTTTTCGTGCTACAGGCGTCATCTCGGCGTCAGTTGAGCAGGGACGCCGCCTTGTGGCGTAATGGGGCGCCCGGTCCCGGACGGGTTTGCATGGCGCATTCCGGGCAACAGCACCGCCCGGCGACATGACCCTGGACCAGCTACGCATCTTCGTTGCCGTGGCCGAGCGCCAGCACGTCACCCGTGCCGCGGAAGCGCTCGACCTGGCACAATCCGCCGCCAGTGCCGCCATCGCGGCCCTGGAACGGCGGCACGGCGCCAGGCTGTTCCACCGCGTGGGGCGGGGGATCGAGCTGACCGAGGCCGGGGCGCTGTTCCTGACCGAGGCACGCGCCGTGCTGGCGCGGGCGGAGGCGGCCGAGCTGGTGCTCTCGGAGTTGGGCGGGCTGAAGCGCGGCCGGTTGCTCGTGCAGGCCAGCCAGACCATCGCGGGCTACTGGCTGCCGCGTCACCTGGTCGCCTTCCGCCGGACCCATCCTGGCGTTGCGATCGCGCTTGGCGTCGGCAACACCGCGCAGGTGGCGGCCGCCGTGCACGAGGGAGCGGCCGAGCTGGGCTTCGTCGAGGGCACGGTCGAGGACCCGGCCCTCGAGAGCCGCGTGGTGGCGCGTGACCAGCTGGTGATCGTGGTCGGGCCGGAACACGACTGGGCGCGGTCGGGCGGCGCCGTGAGGCCCGACCAGCTTGCCGGGAGCGACTGGGTGCTGCGCGAGCCCGGCTCCGGCACGCGCTCGGTGTTCGAGGCTGCGCTGACCGGGTTCGGCCTCCCGCCGTCCAGCCTGCGGGTGGTGCTGGAGCTGCCGTCAAACGAGAGCGTGCGCGCTGCGGTCGAAGCGGGGATGGGGGCGACCGCGATCTCCGCCTCCGCCGCCGCGCCCAGCCTGGAGGCCGGGTTGCTGCACGCCGTCGGTCTCCGGCTGCCCGAGCGTGCGTTCCGGGTTCTGCGGCACAGGCAGCGCCACCACAGTCGCGCGGCCGACGCCCTGCTCGCCGTGCTCGGCGGAGCCTGACGGTCGCCGGACGCGCCCGGCGGGGTGGCGCCGTCCAGCCGCGTCACGCCACGCCCAGCAGGCGGATCAGCCCCAGGCTTATGCCGCCCAGCACCACCAGCGAGAGCGTGACCGCCGCCGTCACACGCAGGCCGGCCTTGGCGACCACGCGCACGTCCACCCCCAACCCGAGTGCCGCCATGGACACCGTGGTCAGCAGGCTGGCGGCCACCTTGACCGGCGGCAGCAGGGCGTCCGGTATCAGCCCGGAGGAGCGCACCGCCAGAACCAGAAGGAAGCCCACGATGAACCAGGGCACCAGCTCGTGCAGCGCGGGCCCGGCGCGCGGCCGGTCGCCCGCCGTCACG
>CAHJWU010000055.1 GCA_903643085.1 Rhodospirillales bacterium | reverse complement strand
GCCGGCGCTCGATCCTCTGCTGGTCTCGGCCGACCCGGCGCGCGGCCAGGCGTTCACCAAGAAGATCTGCGTGGCCTGCCACAACTTCAAGGAAGGCGGGCCAAACATGGTCGGCCCCAATTTGTACGGCGTGGTCGGCCGCCCGCGCGCCAGCGTGGCCAGCTACACCTACTCGTCCGCGCTGAAGGGCAAGACCGGCACCTGGACCTACGCGGAGCTGAACCAGTGGCTGTACAAGCCGAGCGCCTACGCGCCGGGCACCAAGATGGCGTATGCCGGCATCGGCAATGACCAGACCCGGGCGGACGTGATCGACTACCTGCACACGCTGTCCGCCACGCCGTTGCCGTTGCCGACGGGTGCGAACGGGGCGGCGAACAAGCCGGCGGTGGCCGGGTCGGCGACGACCGCGCCTGCCTCGCCTGAGGCGGACACCTCGCCGGCGCCGGCGCCGAAGTAAGCAAGAAGTCCTTTTTTGCAAAAAAGGACCAAAAAACTTCTGCTCCCTGTCGGCGAATGTTTCAGCACCCGCCGACAGGGAGCAAAAGTTTTTTGCTTCTTTTTTGCAAAAAAGAAGGCCTTGCTCTCTTCCTTATGACACCGCTCACCGCAGCCCTGGCAGCCGCAGACGCCGCGGGCGCGGTGATACGCCAGTATTTCCGGACAGGTGCGCCCACCGACATAAAAGCCGACAACAGCCCGGTCACGCTGGCCGACCGCGGCGCCGAGCGCGCCATGCGTGACGTGCTGTCGGCGGCCTTTCCGGAGCACGGCCTACTCGGCGAGGAAGACGGGCTGCAGAACGCCGCCGCCGATTATCGCTGGGTGCTCGATCCGATCGACGGCACGCGCGCGTTCATCACCGGGCGGCCGACCTTCGGCACGCTCATCGGGCTGCTGCATCGCGGGGTGCCGGTCCTCGGCCTCATCGACCAGCCGGTGACGGGCGAGCGCTGGGTGGGGGTGGCCGGCGAGAGGACGCGCTTCAGCGGGCCTTTCGGCGGCGCGGCCGGTACGCGGTCCTGCGCGGGCCTAGCACGGGCCGAGCTGTCCTGCACGTCACCGGAGATGCTGGGAGCGCATGCGCCGGCCTGGCACAGGCTTGCCGGAGCGGTGGCCCGGACGTCCTGGGGCGGGGATTGCTACGCGTACGGGCTGCTTGCTCTGGGGCAGATCGACGTGATCGCCGAGTGCGACCTGAAGGTGTGGGACTGGGCGGCCATCGTGCCGGTGGTTGAAGGGGCGGGAGGACGGGTCACGGACTGGAGCGGGGCTGCATTGCGGCCGGCTTCGGACGGGCGGGTGGTTGCGGTGGGGGATGGCGGGTTGCTGGCCGGCGCGGTGCGGTGTCTGTCGGGCGCGTGAAGCGTCGAGGCGTGGCGGAGGGCATAGGCGGCCGGAGATTTCGGACAGGCACGCACGCCTTGGATCGGTTGCCTGCCGTCTCGCAAGTTGCCACCCCCCACCCCCCATGCTATTCGCCCGGCGCCGGTGAAGACCGGCTATTTCCTATGATCGGAACCCTCTCACGTGGCCTCAGGCGACGCGACAATCTCCCAGGGCGGCGGGCTCGCTGACCGTTACGCGGCAGCGCTTTACGATCTGGCCGACGAGCAGGCTTGTCTCGACGACACGGTGGAGCAGGCCGGCGAACTTGCCCGGCTGATCGACACCAACCCCGATTTTCGCAGGCTGCTGGACAGCCCGCTGATCGACGTCAGGCAGGCAACGGGGGCGGTTCGCGCCGTGCTGGTCAGCCAGGGCTTCTCGCTGACCCTCCAGCGCTTCGTGGGCGTGATCGCGGCCAACCGGCGGCTCTCCCGACTGCGCGGCATACTCTCGGCCTTCGCGGCACTGGTGGCGCGCAAGCGCGGCGTGGTCACCGCGCACGTGGTCACCGCGCATGGGCTGAGCTTGCCGCAGCGCGAGGCCGTGCGCGCCCGGCTGATCGAGGCCGGCTATGGCCGCGTAAACATAGACGAGCAGGTGGACCCGTCCATCCTGGGCGGCCTGGTCGTCCGGATCGGCGCCCGCCTTTACGACAACAGCATAAAGTCGCGTCTGCAGCGCCTGCAGTTTGCCATGAAGGGAGCCGCCTAAATGGACATCCGTCCAGCCGAGATCTCCGAGATCCTCAAGAAGCAGATCGCCAGCTTCGACACCGAGGCGGACGTCTCCGAGACCGGCCAGGTGCTCAGCGTGGGCGACGGCATCGCCCGCGTGTTCGGCCTGCAGAACATCATGGCCGGCGAGATGGTGGAGTTCCCCGGCGCCGGCCTGCGCGGCATGGCGCTGAACCTGGAGACCGACAACGTCGGCATCGTGATCTTCGGCGACGACCGCACGATACGCGAGGGCGACACCGTGACGCGCACCGGCACCATCGTGGACGTGCCGATCGGCATGGGCCTGCTGGGCCGCGTGGTGGATGGGCTAGGCAACGCGATCGACGGGCACGGTGCGATAGAGGGCGGCGAGCGCAGCCGCGTGGAGGTCAAGGCGCCGGGCATCATTCCGCGCAAGTCGGTGCACGAGCCGATGCAGACCGGGCTGAAGAGCATTGACGCGCTGATCCCGGTGGGCCGCGGCCAGCGCGAGCTGATCATCGGCGACCGCCAGACCGGCAAGACTGCCGTCATCCTGGACACCATCCTGAACCAGAAGGCCGCCAACGACGCGGCCGGCGACGACGCCAAGAAGAAGCTGTTCTGCATCTACGTGGCGATCGGCCAGAAGCGCTCCACGGTCGCGCAGATCGTGCGCACGCTGGAGGAGCGCGGCGCGCTGGACTACACGATCGTGGTGGCGGCCACCGCGTCCGATCCGGCGCCCATGCAGTTCCTCGCCCCCTACACCGGCTGCACGATGGGCGAGTATTTCCGCGACCGCGGCATGCATGCGGTGATCTTCTACGACGACCTCTCCAAGCAGGCCGTGGCGTACCGCCAGATGTCCCTGCTGCTGCGCCGGCCGCCCGGCCGCGAGGCCTATCCCGGCGACGTGTTCTACCTGCACTCCCGCCTGCTGGAGCGCGCGGCCAAGATGAGCGACGCGCATGGCGCGGGCTCGCTGACCGCCCTGCCGGTGATCGAAACGCAGGCGGGCGACGTGTCCGCCTATATTCCCACCAACGTGATTTCCATCACCGACGGGCAGATCTTCCTGGAGACCGAGCTGTTCTTCCGCGGCATACGGCCGGCGGTGAACGTGGGCCTCTCGGTGAGCCGCGTGGGCTCGTCTGCGCAGATCAAGGCGATGAAGCAGGTGGCCGGCAAGATCAAGCTGGAGCTGGCGCAATATCGCGAGATGGCGGCGTTCGCGCAGTTCAGTTCGGACCTCGACGCCTCCACGCAGCAATTGCTGGCGCGCGGCTCGCGGCTGACGGAGCTGCTCAAGCAGCCGCAGTTCACGCCTTATCCGGTGGAGGACCAGGTGGTGGTTATCTTCGCCGGCACGCGCGGGTATCTGGACAAGATCGATCTGGGCCGGGTGGGTGCGTTCGAGCGCCAGTTGCTGAGCGAGATGAAGGCCCAGAGCGAGATCATCGGCTCGATACGTGACAGTCGCGAGATCAAGAAGGACGTGGAGCCGAAGCTGGTGGCGTTCCTGGACGATTTCACCAAACGGTTTGCGCAGGCGTAAGGAAGCAAGCAGTCCTTTTTTGAAAAAAAGGACCAAAAAACTTTTACTTTCCGTAGTCGCAACATCCGGGTGCTTCAGACATGTCCTGCTGTTGCAAATGCGAGGTTGTAAAAGTTTTTGCTTCTTCTTTTCAAAAAAGAAGGCCTTCCTTCTTCTTTCGGGCAGCACTTAGGACTTAGAAAAATGGCCTCCCTGAAAGACCTCCGCGGGCGCATCAACAGCGTGAAATCGACACGCAAGATCACGTCCGCGATGAAGATGGTGGCGGCCTCCAAGCTGCGCCGGGCGCAGGCGGCGGCAGAGGCGGCGCGGCCGTATGCGGAGCGGATGTCGGCGATGCTGGGGCGGCTGGCCGCCAACGTGGCCGCCAACGTGGCCGGCACGCCCGGCGCGCCGCGTCTGCTGGTGGGCACGGGCCGCGACCAGGTGCATCTGGTGATCGCCATGACCGCCGATCGCGGGCTGGCTGGCGCGTTCAATTCCGGCGTGGGACGGCAGGCGCGCAACCTGGTGCGGCGGCTGCTGAGCGAGGGCAAGACGGTCAGGATACTGGCTGTCGGGCGCAAGGGGCGCGACTATCTGCGCCGCGAGTTTGCCGACAACATCAGCGGCGACCTGGCGCTGGGCGGGCGCAAGACGATCGAGTTCGCGGCGGCTAAAGAGGTGGCCGACCGGGTGTTCGAGATGTTCGCGCGCGGTGAGTTCGACGTGGCGACGGTGGTGTACAACCGCTTCAAGTCGGTGATCGCGCAGATACCCACCGAGATGCAGATCATCCCGTTGCCGCTGCCCGAGGTTGAGGACGATGCGGCCGGGCAGGGCGCGCGCGCGGTCTACGAATTCGAGCCGGACGAGGAGACGATCCTGCTTCGGTTGTTGCCGCAGAACCTGGCGGTCCAGATCTACCGCGCGATGCTGGAGAGCAATGCGGGTTTCTATGGCGCGCAGATGACGAGCATGGACAATGCCACGCGCAACGCGGGCGACATGATCAACCGGCTGACGCAGAATTATAACAGGACGCGTCAGGCCAACATCACGCGTGAGCTGATCGAGATTATCTCGGGTGCGGAGGCGCTGTGACACGACCCGCTCGGGTGCTTGGACGAGTCCCGTAACGCCACTGGATGGACGTCTGGCCTGACACTTTCAAAGATATAACCGCTGAACATTTGAAACTGTGTTGCAGGGCAGTTATCCTCGCTTTTGCGTTCAGGTAAGTGACCAGTCGATCAGTCGTGCATAAAGTGCTTACCTCTGAGCTCTGCTTTCATTCGCTACGCCCAAATGAAGCAGATCATTGTTCTTGAAACTACTGAATGACTTGGCAAAAGCGATGATGTCGCGACGTAGATGCAATAAGCAAACAAAAAGCAGCGTCTTCCTAAACAATCGGCCCGCGGGAGTTCGACCCCCGAGGCGTTGCGGCCGACCGGTGCGGAGTTAACCTCCCTATAGCGGCGACCAGCGCTCCGAACATGAGGTGATGCAGACGGCGCGTAGCAATGGGTGTCGATTGCACTAGACGGTCTGGGGTACACGCTTCCTGCCCCGGCCAGGAGTTTTGCGTTACTGCCATCGCTTGTCCAAGCGCGTTGACCATCATCAGCATGTCCGCTCCTCCACCCTGCAGCCGCGCGCGCACTGGTCCGTCAGCGCGCCAAATCGTAAGGCCGCGCAGCCCGGCTAGGCTCTCTCCTGTCCTCGTTTGCCTCACCTTTTCCATATTGCTCATCCCCGTCGAGGCTTCGTTGTACGTGGGAACGCTTCGCTTGCCGGTTTCCCGGTTGATACTGCTGGCAGTGACCCCGATCGCAATCGTTCGCTACTGCAGCAGCTTCCGGCGCCCTTCCTTCAGGTTCGTTTTATCAGATCTGCTCGTTCCGCTCACCGGGCTATGGATGATCGTCACCGTCTGCCTGACGGAAGGGCCCGAGCGTGGTTTCGTCGGTGCCGGCGTGATCGCGCTGGAGCTGGTCGGCACCTACTTTGTTTGCCGCACGCTGCTGAAGCAGCCGGGTGAAGCGTTGATGCTGGGGCGCCTGGTTGCCGTCCTGCTTGCGGTCAACGCCGTGCTGGCCATCCCCGACGCAGTGCAGAAAACCTACGCCATACATGCGGCGGTCAGTGCCGTCACCGGCTTTCCGGTGGGCGACATACAGGAGATGCGCAACGGCTACTTCCGGGCTGCCGGTGTGATGGAGCATCCTATCCTGCTTGGCACGGCCTGCAGCTTTGGAGTTCTGTTGAGTTTGCAGCTACACAAGGGCTTTCGTCGCGTTCTGCTGATTGGCCTTCAGACCATGGGGCTGGTGTTGACCGTCTCGTCCTCGCCAGTTCTAGGGCTTTTGATCGGCTTGGGCTGCATCCTCTATCGCCGGATTACCCCACGCGACACCTTCCGCTGGCGATGGCTTTTCTTGGCCGGGACCTTCGGGGTGGCGGTCATGTTCGCCGTCCTGCCGAGCCCGCTCAGTTCTATCGTCAGTCATCTGACCATCGATCCGCAAACAGGATATTATCGCCTGCTTGAATGGACCTACGCAGGTCAGGACATGCTTCTTTCGCCTTGGATTGGCATAGGTTTAAGCGACGCCTGGCCACGGCCTGAGTGGATGCCGTCCACGATAGATTCGGTTTGGCTACGGTCGGCCATGTCGTTCGG
Source organism: Rhodospirillales bacterium (assembly GCA_903643085.1). Lineage (GTDB taxonomy): Bacteria > Pseudomonadota > Alphaproteobacteria > Acetobacterales > Acetobacteraceae > BOG-908. The sequence continues at coordinate 7,400 of CAHJWU010000055.1, read as the reverse complement.
CATTCCAGGCTCAGTCCTGCTTGCGTGCAGCGTCTTGGCGACCTGCTCGCGCCGCGTAGACTGGCCAGGTGCCGCGCTGTCTGCCGACGATAAGCGGCTGGGCCTGACCCTGAGCATCATCCTTGGCCTGTATGTCTTCGAGGGATTTACAGTCCATCTTTGGGGTGAGACGTGGTTGCTTCTGGGCCTGTTCATGGGCATGCGCGCGCATTTGGGCGCGCTGGCCAGCCAGCCGGGGCACCACGGCCGTCCGGTGCGTCCGCGCGTCCGCCGGGGAGTCGCCGAGCGTTTGCCGGCTGGCAGCCGATGAATGCTGGCCGTAACAATATAGGCGTTCTGCGCCTGGTGCTGGCCAGTTTGGTGATTGTCGGCCACGCGCCTGAGATGGTGGACGGCAGCCGGGCGCGTGATCCCGTGTTCGCCCTTTGCCGGTGCCTGTCCCTTGGCACACTGGCGGTGGATGCCTTCTTTTTCGTCAGCGGCATTCTCATCACCAAAAGCATGCTCAATGCACTCTCGCTGGGCAGCTATTTCACCAGGCGCGTCTGCCGTATCTACCCAGCTTTTGGCGTGGCCTACCTCATCAGCGTATATGCATTGGGGCCGCTGGTCGGCGCGCACCCGCTGGCATCGGGCGTATACCCGCTCGTGCTCATGGCCGTGCTCAGGGCGCCGCCCGATTTCCCCGGCCAGCTCGCAGGCTTGCATTATCCCGCGCTGAATGGCGCCATGTGGAGCATTGCCTACGAGTTCCGGTGCTACATCCTGGTGGCGTTACTGGGCAGCCTCACCTTGCTGCCCCGTCGCCGGCTTATTCTGGCGTTAGCCGCTTGCGCACTGCTCGGATCGGTCGCCGCCACATACAGCGCGCCTGCAGCGTTTCTCACGCATTTTGGCCAGTACGGCCACATCGGTAGCCTGCTCGGAAGTCCCGTCGCCGCGCTTCCCCTTACGGCCGCATTCTTGGTTGGCGCGTCGTTTCACCTTTTCCGCGAACAGCTGGACAGGCGGCTGAGCGGCATGGGCGCGATGGTCTGTGCGCTGTTCGCCGTAGCATCGATGGCGTGCGGGCCGCATGTGGCCGAGACGGGCGCAATCGTGTTCGGCGCAGTAACGCTGTACTGGGTAGCCTATCTGGCCGATCTCGGCAGATTTCAGCGGGTCAACGAGAGTTGGGATATCAGCTATGGCGTCTACCTCTATGGCTGGCCGGTCGCCACGGCTCTGCTCTGGTTTGACCGGGATATCTCGCCTTTGGCGCTGGGGATGACCGCGCTGCCACTCGCCTGGCTGTGTGGCTCGGCCAGTTGGGTGCTCGTCGAGCAATGGACCAAGGACTTGTTCAGCCGTCGTGGAAGTCGCCAGCGGCTCGTGTCCGGAAAAGTAGTGACTGTCGGCCCTACTTCGAAGGCTTCAACAAGCGGTGCGGTAGCAATTGCCATCGCTCAGCTCCCGACCCGAACGTCGTGATCTCGTCCAGTGAGTAGACAGTCGGTCGCCCTGGCTGGCTGACCGAGTCTCGCGACCCGAAGGCCGAGCGCTCCTTCAGCATGACAGGCTCTCGTGGAGCTCGTCCCGCTTGCGCTCTGGCCGACGCCTGCGGCGCGAAGATCCCCTGGGGATCGAACCACCACAAATGAAGCCGGCTGCCGGTTGCTTCATCCACGCGCTGATTTCCAGGTCGCGGCCACGTTTGCTCATCCCTAAACGGCAGAGGTCGCGAAAGCGGCCGCAGTAGGGGATGGTCTCGCTCGACCGCATTGGATGCCGTCGCACGCTTCCCGCCAGGGACGCATTGCAGGTGGCAAGAACAAGCGAGACGTCTCCGGCAACGACTTTGACCGCGCACGACTGCGCCCTTCCCGTCGCCAACCTCGGCACGCTCCCTGGGCTGTGCCGCCGGGTCCCAGGCCGTTTGCGACCCGGATGGCGGGTCGTCCCCTAGCGCATGCCGCAGGACTCCCTTAAGAACCCAGCCAAATTGATCGGGTCTGAGGCCGAGGCCCCAGCGGTTCCAAGGCAGAGCCTTGGCTTTTGAGGAGCACACCACCATGGCAACCAACTCAGTAGGCCGCGTCTCCCAGGTGCTAGGCGCGGTGGTGGACGTGCAGTTCGAAGGCGACCTGCCCTTCATCCAGAACGCGCTGACCAGCAAGATCGGCGAGCGTGAACTCGTCCTGGAAGTGGCGCAGGAGCTGGGCGAGCGCACCGTGCGCTGCATCGCCATGGACAGCACCGACGGCATGGTCCGCGGCCAGGAGGTGAGCGACACCGGCGCGCCGATCTCCGTGCCGGTCGGGCCGGAGACGCTGGGCCGCATTCTGAACGTGATCGGCGACCCGATCGACGAGCGTGGCCCGGTTGGCGCCACCCGCTCCATGCCGATCCATCGTTCGGCCCCCAGCTTCGAAGACCAGGCTGCCGCGGTCGAGGTGCTGGTGACCGGCATCAAGGTGGTGGACCTGCTGGCCCCCTACCTGAAGGGCGGCAAGATCGGCCTGTTCGGCGGCGCCGGCGTGGGCAAGACGGTGCTGATCCAGGAGCTGATCAACAACATCGCCAAGGGCCATGGCGGCGTGAGCGTGTTTGCCGGCGTGGGCGAGCGTACGCGCGAGGGCAACGACCTGTACCACGAGATGATCGACGCCGGCGTGATCAAGCTGGGCGAGAACACCACCGAGGGGAGCAAGGTGGCGCTGGTCTACGGCCAGATGAACGAGCCGCCGGGTGCGCGCGCGCGCGTGGGCCTGACCGGCCTCACGCTGGCCGAGTATTTCCGCGACGACGAGGGCCAGGACGTGCTGTTCTTCGTGGACAACATCTTCCGTTTCACCCAGGCCGGCGCCGAAGTCTCCGCATTGCTGGGCCGCATTCCGTCCGCCGTGGGCTACCAACCGACGCTTGCCACCGACATGGGCGCGCTGCAGGAGCGCATCACCTCCACCAAGAAGGGCTCGATCACCTCGGTGCAGGCGATCTACGTGCCGGCCGACGACCTGACCGACCCGGCGCCCGCCACCTCCTTCGCGCATCTGGACGCGACCACGGTGCTGAACCGTGCGATCTCCGAGAAGGGCATCTACCCGGCGGTCGATCCGCTGGACTCCACCTCGCGTTCGCTGGACCCGCGCATCGTGGGCGAGGAGCACTACCAGGTGGCGCGTGACGTGCAGCGCATCCTGCAGACCTACAAGAGCCTGCAGGACATCATCGCCATTCTCGGCATGGACGAGCTGTCCGAGGAGGACAAGCTGACCGTGGCGCGCGCCCGCAAGATCGAGCGCTTCATGAGCCAGCCGTTCCACGTGGCCACCGTGTTCACCGGGCTGGAGGGCAAGTTCGTGGCGATTGCGGACACGGTGCGGTCGTTCAAGGAGATCGTCGAGGGCAAGCATGACGACCTGCCCGAGGCGGCGTTCCTGATGGTGGGGACGATCGAGGAGGCTCGCGAGAAGGCCGAGAAGATGAAGGTTACGGCGTAAGCAAGAAAGCAGTTCTTTTTCGAGAAAAAGAACCAAAAAGCTTTTGCTCCGCTGTCGCGGGAGTCAGGAAACTCCCGCGACAGCGGAGCAAAAGTCTTTTGCTTCTTTTCTTCAGAAAAGAAGGCCTTCCTTCCTTCCTTAAGGTCCAACAATGCCAGTCCAGCTAGAAATCGTCAGCCCCGCCCGTCTCGTGCTAAGCCGCGACGTCGACATGGTCGTGATGCCCGGCTACGAGGGCGACCTGGCCGCGATGGAGAACCACGCGCCGATGATCGTGCTGCTGCGCGGCGGCGTCATCACGTTGCATGAGGGCGGCGCCGTGACGGACCGGTTTTTCGTGGGCGGCGGGTTCGCCGAGATCACGCCGGAGCGCTGCACCATACTGGCCGACGACGCGACGCCTGTAGGCGAGCTTTCGGCCGAAGCCGCGCGTCGGAGCCTGGCGGAGGCGGAAGCGGCGTGGAACGCGGTGGACAAGGCGGACATCGACGCGCGCGACGCCGTGCTGGACCGGCTGCAATCCACCCGGGCGGCGGTGCAGTACGCCCAGGCCGGCTGAGCGCGCCTACGGTTACTGGCAGAGGCCGTCTCCTGGCGCGGTCGAAAGGTGCTTGTGGCGTCAAAGCCACAGGCGCCAATCCCAGGCTTCCGCCGCACGGCGGGCGATGGCAGGTTGGCCCGGCTTTACGCATTGATCGGTCGTCCGGACCTGTCGCACCGCTGTGTGGATGACTCCGCGCATCCTGTATAGGCGCCTGTCCGGAGCGCCGCCTTGCACAGGCTGAACGGCAAGGGATGAAGATGAGGGTGCCACGATGAAACACTGGCGGATCGAGGAGGTCCCTTGGGACCGGTTCGACCCTGGCAAGCTGGACACGCAGATCGTGGCGCTGGTGAAGGCGGCCGCGCTCGTGGAGCGGAACGGCATCGATTACGGCACCTACCTGAACCGCGTGTTCGCCGAGGATCCGGATTTCCGCAAGGCGGCCGACCGCTGGTCGGTCGAGGAAGTGCAGCACGGCGACACGCTCGGCCGCTGGGCCATGCTGGCCGATCCGGGCTGGGATTTCGAGGCCGCGTTCAGGCGCTACAAGGACGGCTACCACCTGCCGCTGCTCGATACGGACGCCTCCATACGCGGCTCGCGCACGGGCGAACTGATCGCGCGCTGCATGGTGGAGAGCGGCACGTCGAGCTACTACTCGGCGCTGGGCGATGCCGCGGAAGAGCCGGTGCTGCGCCACATCTGCCGGCTCATCGCGGCAGACGAGTTCCGCCACTTCAAGCTGTTCTACGACCACATGAAACGCTACCTGAAGCGCGAGCGCATCGGCCTGCTGCAGCGCATGCGCATAGCGATCAGCCGGATCGGCGAGAGCGAGGACGACGAGCTGGCCTACGCGTTCTACTGCGGCAATTCTCCGCCCGACGCGATCTACAGGCATGAGACGGCGATCGCCGGCTACATGTCACGCGCGATGACGATGTACCGCTACAAGCATCTGGAGCGCGCGGTGGGCATGATATTGAAGGCGATCGGGCTGCCGCCGCGCGGGCGGGTGTCCGGGCTGGCGGCGCGGGGAGCCTGGGTTTTCATGCGCAGACGGCGGGACCGGTTCAAGCAGGTGGTTCTGTCGGCGGCTTAGACGAGCAGGGCCGTACTTGCGAGAAGCCAGACCGTCTGCTCCCTGCCGGCGAAATCGGCCTCCGTGCACGGGGACAAAGGTTGCTCCTTTTCAAGACGGACCGCCCGCCTTCGGCCCGTTCTAGGCGGCGCTCCCGACCCGCTTGGGAAACGAGAGATAGATCAGGTTCGAGGCTTCCGGTCCGTCCGTCTCGCCGAGCGGGATGTCGCCCGAGCCGCGCAGGACGGCGGTGAGCGCCTCGCTCATGCTGGCGAACTCGCCGACGTCAGCGCCGGTCAGGCAGCACCAGGCGCGTATGCAGGCGCCGGCGCGCGCGAAGCCCCAGCGGGACCAGGCCTGGCCGCGCAGGTAGACGCTCAGGAAGTTGCCGACCTCCGAGGCGTCGCCCTCGTCGCGATCGTGTATGACCATGCGGTCGAAGCCGGCGTGCCTGGCCCTGTCCCGCCAGAAACCGACCTGCATCCGGTCTTTTGGGGTCAGGCAGGAATCCTGGGCGCCGGTGGGCGCCCGTGCGGCATGTACTGGGAAAGAAATGACGGTGCCGGCTACTGCGAGTTGAGTCGAAGGCATGGTAATGCTCACCACCGAGTTGGTAAGCCTCTTTAACCTAACTTTATCGTGAGCGTATGTGATACGTTTCACACAGTGAGGTGCTTTACGACACACCAACGACTTATTGCCTATTTTGCATCCAGCGTATTAATTTCCTGCTTAGCCAGCAATCGGTATCCCACCCCTGGTTCGGTGCTGACCAGGGCGCCCGCCGCGGCGCCCAGTTTCTGTCGCAGATGGCCGATATAGACGCGCAGGTACTGCACGTCCGCGGTGTGCGCCGGACCCCAGACAGCGGTGAGAAGCTGGCGGTGGGTGATCACCCTGTCGGCGTTGCGCATCAGGAGCGCCAGCAGATCGTATTCCCGCGGCGTCAGTTGCACCAGGGCGCCGGACACGCGCACGCGGCGGTGCACCAGATCAACTTCCAGCGGCGGCACCTGCAGGACGGCCGGCTCTTCCTCCGCACCGCGTTCCCGGCGGAGCGCCACGCGTATGCGCGCGAGCAGCTCGCCCATGTCGAACGGCTTCTCCACATAGTCGCCCGCGCCGGCATCCAGCGCGCGTATCTTCTCGGCCGCGCGGTCCCGGGCGGACAGCACGATCACCGGGGTGCCGGCGGCGGCGCGAAGCTGGGCCAGCACGTCCTGGCCGTCCATGTCAGGCAGGCCGAGATCGAGCAGGATCAGCGCAGGCGGGCGCCTGGCCGCCTCGCGCAGCGCCTGGGCGCCGGTGTCGGCGCGCAACACCTCGTAGCCGGCCGCCTCCAGCGTGGGGCGCAGGAAGCGGTGTATCTGCGGCTCGTCGTCGACCAGCAGGATCACCGCCCGCTCGCGCAGCGTCGCCGGGGCGGCGGAAGAGGAGCTCATGGCAGGGTTCTCAGACGCAGCAGGATGGTGGTTCCCGGACCTGGCCGCGCAAGCGAGGCGGCGGGGCTGAGTGCTTCGATCGTGCCGCCCATCGCCTCCGTCAAGCCCCGCGCGATCGCCAGCCCCAGGCCGGTGCCGGGCACCGTGCGGTCCTCCCGCCGCGCGCGGTAGAAACTGTCGAACACGTGCGGCAGGTCCGCGGCCGGAATGCCGGGGCCGCCATCTGTCAGCGCGATGCACACCAGCGCGCCTTCCAGTCGCCCGATCACCCGTATCTCCGTCCCGGCCGGCGCGTATTTGGCGGCGTTCTCCAAGATGTTGACGAGGACCTGCTCCAGCAGCTGGGGGTCGGCGCGCAACAGCGGCAGGGAGTGGGGGGCGTCCAGCCGGACGGGCCCGAGGCCGGGCACGCGCGCTGCCGCGGCTTCGACGGCGTCGGCCAGCGCCACCGGTTCCAGCCGCGGCACGATCTCGCCTGTCTCGACGCGCGTCATCTCGGTAATGTTCGCCAGAAAACGGGTCATGCGCACGATGTCCTGCTCTATGCTGGCAAGCAGGTCGGCGCGGTCCGCCGGCGCCAGCGTGTCCCAGGACGTGCGCAGCGATCCGGCAGCACCGCGTATGCCGGTAAGCGGCGTGCGCAGGTCATGGCCCAGGCTGTTGAGCAGCGCGGTACGCAGCTTCTGCGTCTCCGCCTGCGCCTGGGTGCGCGCGGCGTCGGCGGCCAGGCGGACGCGCTCCAGCGCTGAGGCCGCCTGGTCGGCGAGCGCCAGCAGGGATTGCAGCTTCGGCTGGTCGACCGCGCCGCCCGGCCGCACGCCCACCACGCCCATCGCCTGGCGCACGGTGCG
>CAHJWU010000054.1 GCA_903643085.1 Rhodospirillales bacterium | reverse complement strand
GGGCGGCCGCATGCGCGCGGCGCGGCTGCTGGGCAGCGGCGTGTTCGTGCGCGAGTTGCTGCCGCAGGACCTCAAGCTGGAGCTGGAAATGCTGACCCGCGGCGAAGCCACGGAGATGGCGGCCTACCTGGCCGCCGTGGTGGGCCATGCGCATGCGCGCCAGATGAGCGATGCGCAAAGGCGCGACTGGCTGAAGCTGCTCCGGTCCAGTCACGCGCGATCCCTGGATGCGCCGGGATGGCTGTGGAACAGCGTGGTGGAGCTGGTGTCGTTGCATGAGGCGGCGTATCTGGAGCATTGCCGACGTTATGCGCTGGAGGCGGCGTGAGCGAGGCGTTCTTTTCTGAAGAGCAGCAGGAATTCGAGCCGGCTGTCACGCTGCGTTGGAACGGCCGACGACAGGAAAAAGAAGTTTTCTGGGTTCCTCCAACCAAGAACTTCCTGCTTTTCTCGCGGTGAAACTCGCCACCTACAACATAAACGGCATAAACAAGCGGCTGGCAAACCTGCTCGCCTGGCTGGCGCAGACACAACCGGACATCGCCTGCCTGCAGGAGCTGAAGGCAGAGGATCGCGCGTTTCCAGCGGGCGCCTTGAGGGATGCCGGATACCACGCCGTATGGCAGGGGCAGCGGAGCTGGAACGGCGTGGCCATCCTGGCGCGCGGCAAGGAGCCGGTGCTGACGCGGCGCGCGTTGCCTGGCGACGCGGCGGATGCGCAGGCGCGCTACATCGAGGCGGCGGTGCAGGGCGTGCTTGTGGGTTGCTTATACCTGCCGAACGGCAACCCGTATCCCGGGCCGAAATTCGACTACAAGCTGGCCTGGTTCGAACGGCTTATCGCGCATGCCGCCACGCTGCAGGCGAGCGGGCTGCCGGTGATACTGGCCGGCGACTACAACGTTGTGCCCACCGAGTTCGACATCTATTCCTCGCGCTCCTGGAAGCGCAACGCGCTGCTGCAGCCGCAGAGCCGCGCGGCGTTCCGGCGGCTGGTGGAACAGGGCTGGGTCGACGCGTTGCGTACGCGGTTTCCGGACGTGCCGATGTTCACGTTCTGGGACTATTTCCGCGAGCATTACAGCCGGGATGCGGGCATGCGGCTGGATCACATGCTGCTCAGCCCGGCCCTGCATTTGCTGGATGCGGGTGTGGACCGCGAGGTTCGCGCGGCGGCGGCGGCAAGTGATCATGCGCCGGCTTGGGTACGGTTCGAGCGCGTGAAGTAACCAGGACTTTTTGAAGATAGACGCAAAAGACGTTCACTGTCGTGCTATGGGCAGCGCCGGGCATGTCAGAGCCGCGATACGCGTCCGTGCAGGCAGGGCACACAAGTTCCGCTTCGTTTCACAAGCAGGCTCGCCTTCTTACTGACGTATCGCCTCCCGAGAGACCGCCAACGGAGGCGTGTGCACGGCTGCCGGCCCAGGACCTCGTGTTCTTCATGACCCATGCGCGATCACCTCGCGCGCCGGCACCGATGCGTCCTGCTGATACACGCCTTCCAGCAAGTAGACCGGCCGCTGCTTGGTCTCCACGAAAAGCCTGCTGACATACTCGCCGATCATGCCGAGCGAGATCAGGTTGGCCGCCGTGCTGAACAGCAACACGACGATGAGCGAGGCGTAGCCGGGCACGTCCGCGCCCAGCAGCAGGGTGCGCAGGGCGATGAAGGCCGCGTAGGCCACCGCGCCGAGCGCGATCATCGCGCCGCAATACGTCCAGATGCGCAGAGGTGCCGTGGAGAAGCTTACGATGCCGTCGAGCGCGAAATTCCACAGGCGCCAGTAACTCCACGTGCTGGTGCCGAGCAGCCGCGCGGGCCGCACATAGGGCACGGCCACCGACGGGAACCCGACCCAGGCAAACAGCCCCTTCATGAACCGTCCGCGCTCCGGCAGCAGACGAATGGCCGCCACCACGCGCCGGTCTATCAGCCGGAAATCGCCCACGTTGTGCGGGATCGGCGTGGCCGACATGCGGTTGAACGCGGAATAGAACAGTCTGGCGCTGAACGCTTTCAGCAGGCCGTCCGCCCGCCTGCTCTCACGCAGGCCGTAGACCACGTCGTAGCCCTCCCGCCACAAGGCAATGAAGCGGTGCAGCAACTCGGGCGGATCCTGCAGGTCCACGTCGATCAGCACCACCGCGTCGCCATCCGCCAGGTCCAGGCCGGCCGTAAGGGCGGCTTCCTTGCCGAACCTGCGCGACAGATTGGCCACGCGCAGGCCGGGCGTGGTCTGCGCCAGCCCGATCAGGATCGGCAGGGTGGCATCCTTTGATCCGTCATTGACGAAGATGATCTCGAACCGCGCGCCGGCGGAGTCCAGCACTGGGGTCATACGGTGCAGGAAGGCGCCGACCGCTTCCGCCTCGTTGTGTACGGGCACGATGACGCTGATCAGCGGGTCCGTCGGGCGTGGCCTGTGCGGCGGTGGCGGCATCCGGGAAACGTGTAGCTTGATCTACGCGCGGAAGAAAGGAAGGCCTTCTTTTTTGCAAAAAAGAAGCAAAAAACTTTTCCTCCGCTGTCGCGCGGCTACGGGCCGGTCCGCGACAGCCGGACTAAGAGTTTTTTGCTTCTTTTTTGCAAAAAAGAAGGCCTTTCTGGCTTACTTTCCGCTGCTGAACCCACGCCCTTCCTCAGCCACCTTCAGCAGATAGTCCGAAGGCGCGAAATCCGTCTCCGAACTGGCCTGGTACGCGCGCAGCCGTTCCACCACGTGCCTGGTGCCAACCGTATCCGCGTAGAACATCGGCCCGCCGCGATAAGCCGGGAATCCGTAGCCGGTGAGCCAGACCATGTCGATGTCGGACGCGCGGTAGGCCTTGCCCTCTTCGAGTATGCGCGCGCCTTCGTTGATCATGGTGTAGATGCAGCGTTCCAGGATCTCCTGGTCGTCGATGCGGCGCCGCTTGATCTGTCGTTCGGCCGATGCGCGCAGTATCAGTTCTTCCACGATCGGGCTCGGCGTTTGCTCGCGCTTCTCGTTGTAGTCGTAGAAGCCGGAGCGGGTCTTCTGGCCGCGGCGGTCGCGCTCGCAGAGCTGGTCGCGCAACGTCACACCCTTGGAGGTCTCGGCGGACCAGCCGATGTCCAGGCCCGCCAGGTCGGCCATTTGAAACGGGCCCATGGGGAAGCCGAAATCATAGATCACGCGGTCCACATCCCACGGCATTGCCCCTTCCAGGATCAGCTTGTTGGCCTCGCGCTGGCGCGGCTCCAGCATGCGGTTGCCGATGAAGCCGTGGCAGACGCCGGCGACGACGGCGACCTTGCCGATGCGGCGGCTGAGCTGCATCACCGTCTCCAGCACGTCCGGCGCGGTGTGTTCGCCCTTCACCACTTCGAGCAGGCGCATGACGTTCGCCGGCGAGAAGAAATGCATGCCGCACACGTCCTGCGGACGCTTGGTGGAAGCGGCGATCTCGTCGATGTCGAGGTAGCTCGTGTTGCTGGCGAGTATGGCGCCCTGCCTGACGATCTGGTCGAGCCTGCCGAAGATCTCCTTCTTGATCTGCATGTTTTCGAACACCGCCTCGATCACCAGGTCGCATTCGGCGAGATCTTCAAAAGCCATGCTGGCGGTGAGCAGGCCCATGTTGCGCTCCACCTGCTCCTGCGTCAGGCGGCCCTTTTTCGCGGTGTTCTCGTAGTTGCCGCGCATGATGCCGACGCCGCGTTCCAGCGCTTTCTCGTTGGCTTCCACGATGGTGACCGCGTAGCCGGCAGAGAGGAAGTTCATCGAGATGCCGCCGCCCATGGTGCCGGCGCCGATTATGCCGACCTTCCTGATCTGGCGGACCACGGTGCCTTTCGGCAGGCCGGGAATCTTCTGCGCCTCGCGTTCGGCGAAGAACAGATGGCGCTGGGCGGCGGATTGCGTGCCGGTCATCAGCTCCATGAACAGGCGCCGCTCGGTCTGCTCGCCCTCGTCGAACGGCTGGCTGACGGCCGCCTCGATGCACTGGATGTTGCGCTCCGGCGCCTCGTAGCCGCGGAACTTGCGCGCGTTCGCCTTGCGGAACGTGTCGAACAGGCCCGGCTCGGCCTGCACGTTCATGTCGCGTATCTTGCGCAACGGCTTGCCGTCGGCCACCGCTTCGCGGGCGTACTCCACGGCGAACGCCAGCAGGCCGTCTTCCGGCGCCAGCGCATCGACCAGGCCGCGCTCGGCCGCCTGCCTGGCGCCGACCGGCGTGCCGGACGTGACCATCTCCAGCGCCTGTGCGGCGCCCACCACGCGCGGCAGCCGCTGCGTGCCGCCCGCACCCGGCAGCAGGCCGAGCTTCACCTCGGGCAGACCCAGCTTCGCGCTGGGCACGGCCACGCGGTAGTGGCAGCCGAGTGCGGTCTCCAGTCCGCCGCCCAGTGCGGTGCCGTGAATGGCGGCCACCACCAGCTTCGGGCTGGCCTCGATACCCTTGATGACGGCGTGCAGCGAGGGTTCGACCATCGGCTTGCCGAATTCCGTGATGTCCGCGCCGGCGATGAAGGTGCGGCCGGCGCAGGTCAGCACGATAGCCTGCACGGAGGGGTCTTTGCCCGCCGTCTCGATGCCGGCGAGGACGCCCTGGCGGACGGCGGCCGATAGCGCGTTCACCGGCGGGGAGTTCACGGTGAGCACGGCGATGCCGTCCTGCGTGGTCAGGTCAGTGACGGCGTTTATGGCGGTCATGGGCGTTCCCTGCGGTCGATTTGGGGTGGTGTTTTGCATACGGCGGTAGAAAGGCAAGGCCTTCTTTTTTCGAGAAAAAGGAGCAAAAAGCTTCCAGCTGCGCTGCCGCGGGGCGTTGACGCGTACGCCTCCGCGCGACGCGCGCCCGACGGAGACAAAAGTTTTTTGCTTCTTTTTTCAAAAAAGAAGGCCTTGCTTGCTGTTGCCACGGCCATTTTCAGGGCGTGTTGATATGAGCGCCAGCACCGGTAGACTCGGTCCGTGAAACGGACCGTTGACTGTGCACCGCCGTTCCGGCGCTAATCGTTGTGCTACGTGTACAGTCGGGAGGTCCGCACCATCACACGCCAGGATGAAGCGGCGAAGCAGGACCGGGCGAAAGGTAGCAAGCTACGATGTTATTCAACCGCAGATAGTGCTTTACTGGCAAAATTACGCACCGCGCCAAGCAGACATGCTGAAATTTCTGTTTTGTCGCGAAAGTAGTTGCGAGATAGTTAACGCATTCGCTAACATCCGCCGCCATCGGCACTGCTTTCAGGCCGGGCACGGGCTCATCTCGTGCGGCTTTTTGCCCGATGTATTCCAAACCGGAGATGTCGCCATGCCCAAACATGTTCTTGGATTGCTGCGCTGTACGGCGCTGGCGTCTGTCACCGTTGCTCTAGGGGCGTTGCCGGCCCGCGCCGAGGCGCCGCGCATCACGGGCGCGGTGAACGACACGGCACCGGCGGTTCTGAGCCATACGCACGTTGCGCTGCCGGCGAATCTGGTGGCGAAGGCGACCGCCGTTCCGCCCGCGCTGCACATGGAGCACCTGCAACTGGTGCTGACGCCGAGCCCGGATCGGCGCGCGGCGGCCAAGGCCCTGATTGCGTCGTTGCACACTCCAGGCGATCCGCAGTTCCGCCACTGGCTGACGCCGGAACAGTTCGGCAAGGCCTATGGCGTGGAAGACGCGGACATCGCGACCGTGACGCGCTGGCTCGGCAGCAAGGGCCTGACGGTGAACGGGACGACGCCGGGCCGCACGCTGATAGATTTCAGCGGCACGGTGGCGCAGGTGCAGGCGGCGTTCCATACGCAGGAGACCATGGTCAAGCTGGGCAGCGAGACGCAGATGGTCAATACCGGTGACATCGCTGTCCCGGCGGCGATGAAGGAGGTAGTGGCGGGTGTGATGGGGCTCAGCAGCTTTCATGCAAAGCCGCTATATACGGCGCCGGTGCACGCCACCTATGACGCGGCGACCCAGACGTTCCACAAGGATGCTGGCGCGCATCCCGATGCGGTGATTTTCAATGGCGGTGCGGAGCGCGGCCTGGTGCCGGGTGATTTCCGCACGATCTATGGGGCGAACGAGCTGATCAAGAGCGGGATCACCGGCGCCGGCATCACCATCGCGCTGGTGGAAGACGGCGAGATGCTGCGCAGCGAGCAGGCAGCATTCAAGAGGGTGTTCGGGCTCGAACAATACGGCGGCACGTTCTCGCAGATCAACCCGAAGCCGGCGAACGGAAAGAACAACTGCTTCCCCGCCAAGCTTTCGGTCTATGGCGAGTCAATCGAGACCGTCCTGGATGCGCAGTACAGCGCCGGCATCGCTCCCGGTGCCAATATCGTAGTGGCGGCCTGCGCGGACTACACACCTCAGGGCGGGCCGGCGACCGATAATTTCTTCGGCGGGGTTTTCATCGCAGCCACCAACGAGATCAATGCGGCGAGCGGCCGGCCGGACGTCATCAGCGCCAGCTACGGCTACGGAGAGGCGTTCACCGACGCGGCGAGCAAGACGGCGATCGATGCGATGTGGCAGCAGGCGGACGCGGAAGGCATTTCAGTGTTCGTCAGCACGGGCGACTCCGGCTCGAACCCAAGCTTCAACGGCGGTATAATAAGCAGCGTCCCGACCGTGGATGCGAACAGCTTCGCCACCTCGACCAGTGTTACCGGCGTGGGCGGCACGGACTACTCCGATATTTATGACAAGCTCAGCGGATATTTCACTGGCAAGAACGATCTGGTAAACGGAACCGCCACGTCCTATGTGCCGGAGATACCGTGGAACGAAAGCTGCGGCAATGCGGTGGTGGGCGCTTCGATCGGGTATCCGACCGCTGAGAAGTTCTGTCTCGCGCAGCTGAAGTTCGATCCAAATGGTTATTATGTGACCTCCGAAGCGGGCAGCGGCGGACCATCCTCGGTGGATAAGAAGCCGGACTGGCAGTCCCTGGTGTACGGAGCAGTGAACGACACGTCTCGCGATCTGCCGGACGTTTCGCTGTTCGCCGGAAGCTATAACTTCAATACCGGCGCGATCATCTGCGTCTCGTTTGCTCCCTGCGACAAGAAGTTTACCAACGGCGTGATCCTCGAAGGGGGTACCTCGCTGTCCTCGCCGATGTTCGCGGGCATACAGGCGTTGGTGGATCAGAGCTTCGTCAAGGCGGGCAAGGCGCCCGATCAGGGCAATGCCGCGCCCACGCTGTATGCGATAGCGGCGGGCGAGTACGGTTCGGCCACGAAACCCTCGAAGGCTGGACTTGACAACTGCAATGGTTCGCTGGGGCGTGCGGAAGCGTCGACTTGCGTATTCAACAACGTGCAGCGCGGCTCCATCGTGACCAACTGCTTCTACACGATAGGGGACAGTTCCTCGCCCGTAGTAACGCCCGGCTGTTCAGGCTACGGCACGATATTCGGCATCGACGTTATCGGTCTGACCACCACGGCGATCGGGCAGACCGACCCAGACTTCAACAGCGGCGATGCGGCGTATTCGGCAAAGCGCGGCTGGAGCTTTGCCAATGGGCTCGGCTCGGTAAACGCCACCAATCTCGCGGCGGCGTGGATGACCTACGCGCAATAACAGCGCCGGATGTCTGCTGAGGGCCGCCCGGCAACCGGGCGGCCTTTTGTTGTGCGGAGCGCTCTTGAGATAGTCGCAAATCGGCGGCGTTTGCGTTGTCAGGCCCGCGTCGAGGTTGAATCGTCGCGCAGGCGACGCTTCGTTTTCTGCAAGAAACAGGCAAGAGGCTTTCGCCCTTTCGCATGTGCGGCGTCCGGACGCACCGAAGCGGCTGACCGGCGCAGGCAAATAAAAGTTTTGTGCTTGTTTTACAAAGAAGGCCTTGCCTGCGATCTATCGGTCTCAGCACTGGCTGTTATCAGAGTTTAGTTTGCAAAGTAGCCCACGGTGCGGCCTGCTCCAGTTGCGCCGCCAGCCGGATCAACACCCCCTCGCTGTCCGCCGCGCCGACGAATTGCACGCCTACCGGCAACGCCTTGCCGCCAGCCTCCGCCGGTGCGGTGTGCAGCGGCACGGACATGCTTGGCGTGTGGGTAAGATTGGCAAGCTGGGTGAACGGCGTACGCGCCAGGCTCTCTTGCACCATGCGGTCCAGCAGGCCGGTCTTCAGCATCAGCCGCCCCGCACCCAGCGTGCGCATTGCTGCGGCCAGGCGTAACTGGGCGGGCGGCGTGTCCAGCTCGCCTATGCGGGCCGGCGGGGCGGCGACGGTGGGGGTCAGCCAGAGATCATAGGTCTGGTGAAAGCGGGCCAGGGCGCGGGCGAAGCCGTTCCATTGCAGATGGGCGCCCACGTAGTCGCCGGCGGAGAGCGAGCGGCCGAGGGTGGCCAGCAGCGCGGTTTCCGGTTCGAAGGCGCTGGGCCGCGCGCCGCTGGCGGCGATTTCGGCGGCCACCTGGCCGAGATAAAGCTTGATGTAGCAGGCGGCCACGGCGGCGCCGTCGATCTCGGGCACTGCTTCTGCCACTTCGTGGCCGAGGTCCTCCAACAGGCGGGCGGCAGTGTGCACCGCCTCGACGCAGGATCGGTGAACAGGGGTGCCCAGCGGCGAGGCGGTGGAGAAGCCGATCCGCAGGCGGCCTGGCGGGATTTCGGTCTCCGCGGCGTAGGGCCGCGGCGGCGGCGCTGGCGAGAACGGGTCGCCCGGCTCGGGCTGGCAGAGCACGTCCAGCATGCGGGCGGTGTCGCGCACGCTGCGGCTCAGCACGCCGTTGGAGGACGCGCCTTCCCAGACCTGGCCCGCGGCCGGGCCCCAGGAAATGCGGCCGGTGCCCGGCTTGAGGCCGAACAGGCCGCAGAAGCTGGCCGGAATGCGTATGGAGCCGCCGCCGTCATTGGCCCCCGCCATCGCCACCAGGCCGGCGGCCACGGCGGCGGCCGACCCGCCGGAGCTGCCGCCGGCGGTGCGCGTGGTGTCCCAGGGGTTGCGCGTGGGTCCCCAGAGCTTGGACTCAGTCACCGCTTTCAGGCCCAGCTCCGGCGTGGCGGTGCGGCCGAAGATGACGAGCCCGGCCGCCAGGCAGCGCCGCGTGTAGGCGCTGTGCACGCCAGCGCGGCGGTTGCGATAGGGTGCCGCGCCGGCGGTGGCCGGCTGGCCCGCGTATTCCTGGCCGATGTCTTTCAACAGGAACGGCACGCCGGCGAACGGGCCGGTCAGGGGCGTGCCCGCCTGGGCACGGGCAGCGTCGTCGAAGCGTATCGGGACGGCGTTCAGCGTCGCCGCGGACGCGTCGGCCTTGCCTATGGCGTCCTCGAGCAGTTCGGCGGGCGAGACCTGGCCTGTGGCCACAAGCGCGGCCAAAGCGGTGGCGTCCAGGTCCTCGTACATGCGCGGGCGTCTCCCGGTTTGTTGGATTCGTGTCTGTCGCGTGCCTATGGTGCGGTCAACACGAAACGGGAGAGACGGCCATGGAAGACATCGTCATCGTATCGGCGGCGCGCACGCCCGTCGGCAGCTTCAACGGGGCGTTCGCCGCGGTGGCGGCCGCCGAACTTGGCGCCACCGCGCTGCGCGCGGCGATGGAGCGGGCGAGCGTGGCGCCCGGCGAGGTGGAAGAGGTGATACTCGGCCACGTGCTGGCCGCCGCCCAGGGCCAGAACCCGGCGCGCCAGGCGGCACGGCAGGCCGGCGTGCCGGACGAGAAGACCGCGTTCGGCATCAACCAGGTGTGCGGCAGCGGGCTGCGCGCGGTGGCGCTCGCCGCCCAGCAGATACGCACAGGCGAGAGCGCGGTGGTGGCGGCTGGCGGCATGGAGAGCATGAGCCAGTCGGCGCACGCGGCATATTTGCGCAGCGGCACCAAGATGGGCGCGCTCGAGCTGACGGACACCATGCTGAAGGACGGGCTGTGGGACGCGTTCCACGGCTACCACATGGGCATCACGGCGGAGAACGTGGCGCAGAAATACCAGATCACCCGGGAGATGCAGGACCAGTTCGCCGTGGCCTCGCAGAACAAGGCGTCGGCGGCCAGCAAGTCCGGCCGGTTTGCCGCAGAGATCGCGGCGGTCACGGTGCGCGGCCGCAAGGGCGACGTTGTGGTCGACACCGACGAGTACATACGCCACGACAGCGACATGGCGGCGATGGGCAAGCTGCGGCCCGCGTTCAACAAGGAAGGCACGGTGACGGCCGGCAACGCCAGCGGCATCAACGACGGTGCGGCCGCAGTTGTTCTGATGAGCGGCGCGGAGGCGCAGCGCCGTGGGCTCGTGCCGCTGGCGCGTATCGCGAGTTTTGCCACCGCCGGCGTGGACCCGGCGATCATGGGAACCGGGCCTATCCCGGCCAGCCGCAAGGCGCTGGAGCGGGCCGGCTGGTCCGTGGGCGATCTGGACCTGATTGAGGCGAACGAAGCGTTCGCGGCGCAGGCCTGCGCGGTGAACAAGGATCTGGGCTGGGATGTGGCGAAGGTGAACGTGAACGGCGGCGCGATCGCGCTTGGCCACCCGATCGGCGCTTCGGGCGCCCGCGTGCTGGTGACGCTGCTGCACGAGATGGGCCGCCGTGACGCGAAGAAGGGCCTGGCCACGCTGTGCATCGGCGGCGGGATGGGCGTGGCGATGTGCGTGGAGCGGTAGGAGAGCCGCCCGTCTTGGCCCGGTGCCCCCTGTTCATCAGGGCGCGCCATGTCCATAACGGCGCCGGCTGCAGATCAGGCAGGCGCACCTGGAGAGATAGTTCGACCCGACGGACCGCCCTGCAACGACCTGACCCAGCAGATGCTGCAGGTTGCGACCGCCTGCGGCAGCGCTCTGCGCCAGGCGGTGCGGTCCGCATCCGGCCAGGCGTTCCTGACGTGCCCTGGCAGGCGGCCATGCCTTTCCGTACGCCCCAAGCCGCACCGGCCAGCCCTGCCTGACGTCTCCGGCCGTGAACCCGTCTTCCCGTCCCAGCCACTGCTGGACCGCGCAAGGCGGCTTCGCCAGGCCGCCGCGGCGTCGCGAAGCGGATTTCACGAAGACGACACGCCTTGCGACGCCACAGCCAGGGCCCTGACGAGGCGGCGGCGTGTTTCCTAGAAGAGCACCGTGCTTGCTTCTACCTGAACCACACAAACCCAGCATCTGGTAGAAACCCGTGGCGTCCGAACCAGATATGGTGGTAGAAAACTGGACGCGCAGCAAAGGCAGGGCAGGATGGACGGCATGACGAATCGTGACCTGGGAGAGATCGCCTTGCTGGATGATGCGGTGCAGATGCGTGGGCGACACCAGGTTCGCGTGGACCGTTCGCGTGATTCGTTGCTGACGGATTTCGGCCGCGCGACGCTGGATGACCGCTACCTTCTCCCAGGCGAGGGCTATCAGGACCTGTTCGCCCGAGTCGCCAGTTTCTATGGCGACGACGCGGCGCATGCGCAGCGCCTGTACGACTACATCAGCCGGCTTTGGCTGATGCCGGCCACCCCCGTGCTCTCCAACGGCGGCACGCAGCGTGGCCTGCCGATCTCCTGCTTCCTCAACGAGGCGTCAGACAGCCTGGACGGCATCGTTGGGCTGTGGAACGAGAACGTGTGGCTTGCCAGCAAGGGCGGCGGCATCGGCAGCTACTGGGGCAATCTGCGCTCCATCGGCGAAAAAGTCGGGCAGAACGGCAAGACGAGCGGCGTGATCCCGTTCATACGCGTGATGGACTCGCTGACGTTGGCGATCAGCCAGGGATCCTTGCGTCGCGGCTCGGCCGCGGTGTACCTGCCCGTGCAGCATCCGGAAATCGAGGAGTTCATCGAGATACGCCGCCCCACCGGCGGCGATCCGAACCGCAAGGCGCCGAACCTGCATCACGGCATCCTGGTGTGCGACGAGTTCATGCGCGCGGTGGAAGCCGACGCGATGTGGTCGCTGCGCTCGCCGAAGGACAACGTGATCGTGCGGCAGATCTCCGCGCGCTCGTTGTGGATACGCATCCTTATCGCGCGCGTGGAGACAGGCGAGCCATACCTGGTGTTCTCCGATCACGTGAACAACGCGCGGCCGGACCACCACAAATTTGCCGGTCTTGAAGTCAAGACCTCGAACCTTTGCAGCGAGATCACGCTGCCCACCGGCCTGGACCAATACGGCAAGCAGCGCACAGCAGTGTGCTGCCTGTCTTCGCTCAACCTGGAGACGTGGTTCGACTGGAAGGACCACCCGCTGTTCATCGAGGACACGATGCGTTTCCTCGACAATGTGCTGCAGGATTTCATCGACCGTGCGCCCGACGAGATGGAGCGCGCGAAATACGCCGCCGCGCGCGAACGCTCGGTGGGCCTGGGCGTGATGGGCTACCACTCCTTCCTGCAATCGCAGAACGTGCCGTTTGAAGGCGTGATCGCGAAAGTCTGGAACAAGCGCATGTTCAAGCACATACGCGAACAGGCCGACGCCGCCTCCCGCCTGCTCGCCGAAGAGCGCGGCGCCTGCCCGGATGCCGCCGATTATGGCGTGATGGAGCGGTTCTCCAACAAGATGGCGATCGCGCCTACGGCCAGCATCTCGATCATCGCCGGCAATGCCAGCCCGGGCATCGAGCCGATCGCCGCAAACGTGTTTCTGCAGAAGACGCTGTCCGGCAGCTTCACCGTTCGTAACAGGCATCTCCAGCAGTTGCTGGAAGCGCGCGGCCTGGACACCGACGAGGTGTGGTCCTCCATCACGCTGCGCGCCGGCAGCGTGCAACACCTGGATTTCCTCACCGAGCAGGAGAAAGCGGTGTACAAAACCGCGTTCGAACTGGACCAGCGCTGGATCATCGAACACGCCGCGGACCGCACGCCGTTCATCTGCCAGAGCCAGTCGGTAAACGTGTTCCTGCCGGCCAACGTGCACAAGCGGGACCTGCACGAGATACACATGCTGGCGTGGAAGCGCGGCGTGAAGTCGCTGTATTATTGCCGGTCTCTGTCGATACAGCGGGCGGATACGGTAAGTGACATGCCGGTGTCTTCGCTGATCGACATCGGGCCGGTGGCGAACGATCCTATCGCGTTGCCTGTGGCGGCGGCCAGGAACTACGAGGAGTGCCTCAGCTGTAGTTGAGCGGGCTCCGCTTCGTCTTGACGAGGGAGGCATCACCTTTGGTGTGACATACATAACCGGACGGTGACCTGCCTGTTATGCGTCGCCCATGAGCCCTGGGTGCTGTATCCGACTGGTCCATAAGCGCTCGGCGCCGACCGATGCAGTCTGACGCTGAGCGCTTCTGGCGAACGCAGACCTGGCTTAGTTCACCGGCTTTCTCCAGGCGGATGGCTACTCCCGGGTCTGGCAAGCTCTCCGGCCCCGCCGGCGATGTCGTCGAACGAGGCGAGCGTCAGCTGATCGGCTCACGCACTGCCCATGCAACGGCCGCATCGCGTTCTTTGACCTGACTCGCGGCTGTACATCCAGCACTTCATCCGAACCTCCGGTCTGGCGGAAAACCTTCGCCAGGTGTCTATCAAGCCGGCAGCAGCTCAGGCCCGAGCAGCGGCCGCAGCTCGGGCGGGAGCTTGAGGTCATGTAAATCGATATTTCATCTTACCATCTAATACCAACCGCCTAGTTTAGGCGAATGCCTCCGCGCCGGGCTTGCGCGCGACAATCACCTGACTCTTCGGCATGAACCGGTCCATCTGATGCTTGATGCGCCTGCCGTCCTTGCTCTCCAGCACGGCCGACCAGATGCGCGCCCAATCGTCCAGCACGGGGTGGCAGACTTCGCCCTCTAACGACACGTCGCACGTCCAGAACAGCAGCCACCACATGGCCCAGAAGAACCCGTAATAGCTGCGCCCTCGATCGCCAGGCCCGCGTCGCGCACGGTAGTGTCCGTCAAGCTGGTGTAAATTTGGGTGTGTTTGAGGCGGCCGCGGATCATGCGGCTTG
The DNA here is from genome assembly GCA_903643085.1 of Rhodospirillales bacterium. Classification (GTDB taxonomy): domain Bacteria; phylum Pseudomonadota; class Alphaproteobacteria; order Acetobacterales; family Acetobacteraceae; genus BOG-908. Next base: position 5 of record CAHJWU010000054.1, on the reverse strand, counting down.
GGGGG
>CAHJWU010000053.1 GCA_903643085.1 Rhodospirillales bacterium | reverse complement strand
AACGATCTGATGATCGTCCACCAGCATGATTTTCTTGATCAACGGTGTGTTTTCCTCTTGCCGATTGGTTCGGGCAATTGTAGCCCCTAAGGTAACCACTGCCGGACGATACCGTACGACGGTGCGCTTCGGCCGGCAATGCGCCCAGTCGTGGACCCACAACGGAATCGGCATTCTTCGAGAGCGGTGTCGACGTACGCCCGCAGCTCTCAGCAAGCGCCGTACCTCAGGCGAAGTGAACCGGACGACGCGCTGCGGCCGCCTCGTCGGCCGGCGGCACCCGCCAGGGCGACAGCAGCGTGGCGGCCAACGCGTGCACCACCCGGCGTGCCAGGCTGCGTGGCGGCGGCGCAAATACATCGGGATAGAGCGTGGCCGGCCCCAGTTTGTCGATCGTGGCGCGGTGCAGGTCCGCGCTGTCCAGTATCTCCGATTCAGCCTTCATGATCTGGTCCATCACCAGCGCGCTGGCGTTCAGCTCGTGGCTGCCTGCCGCCGCACGTACGGTGAACTCCGGCGAGGGCAGCACAGCCAGCGTGGCCGCGGCCCGATAGCTGGGTGGCAGAAGGGCGGCCACGAGCAGCGCCAAGGACAGCACCGCGCCGCCCGCAATCAGCGCCGGGCGGCGGTGGTGGTGGGCGTGATAGAGCAACTCCCGCAGCGAAGGGGCGGCTTCCTGCGCGGTTTCCGTGCTCATGTCCGCCTCACTCTCTGGCCATCGGGTTGCAACTGCCCACTCTCATACCGCGTCTCAGGCGAAACTGGCAGGTTCTGCAACGAACGTCGAGTATCCAATGCGCTGGCGCCACATATGAGCGGCAAAAAGGCGAGATTTCAGCTTGCGCGTACGTTCAGGAAGACCCGTATGCGGCAATAGGGAAATCTTTGTGCTTTTTTCAGAAAGGATTGTTCGTCCTACTTCGCGCGACGGCCGTTCGGCTCACACGCTTCGGGGACTAGGCAAGAGAGCGTGTTCGGGCCAATTAGCAGGTGCAGCGTGACCTTCGGGGTCAGCGCTTACCAGAAGGGTCACCGATGTCTTCGACCACGCATAGCGCACCAGCCCCGCACGGCACCGCGGGAGAGCCGGGGCGACGCGACTTCCTGACGCTGCTTGCTCTGGCCGGCGCCGGCGTGGCGGTCGGCGCCATTGTCTGGCCGTTCATCGACAGCATGGAGCCGGCCGCTGACACCCTGGCCGCCGGCGAGCCGATCGACGTGGACGTGAGCAAGCTGGCCCCCGGCCAGCAGATCGTTGTGGTCTGGCGCGGCAAGCCGATCTTCATCGTGCATCGCACCCCACAGGGTCTGGCCACCCTGCAGGACCCCAAGACGATCCGCGTGCTCAGTGACCCGAACAGCAAAGTGCTGCAGCAGCCGCCTTACGCGGACAACTGGCACCGCTCGGTCGACCCCACCTACGCGGTCATGGTCGGCATCTGTACCCATCTCGGCTGCGTGCCCACCTTCTACCCGAACATCAGCGCCACGGACCCGGCGCCGAACTGGCCCGGCGGGTATCTCTGCCCTTGCCACGGCTCCAAATATGACCTGGCGGGCCGCGTCTATTCCGGCGTCCCGGCGCCCTACAACCTGCCGGTGCCGCCGTATCACATGGCGTCACCCACTTCGGTGCGCATCGGCGAGAACCCGCCAGGGCAGGTCTTCGACTTGAATTCTGTGGTGCAGATTTAGGCGGGAAAGGAGTCCTTTCCTGAAGACCGAGTTCTGCTACCAGTCTGTCGCTGCTTCAGCACGCGCCGAAAGGGAGTAAAAGTTGCTTCTCGTCACTCCAGTTTCTCATGCCAAGTCCGCCCATCCCGCTCAATAAGCGCAATCGCCGCCGTCGGTCCCCAACTCCCCGCCGCGTACGGCCGCGGCCGGTCTCCACTGGCCTTCCACGCGTCCAGGATCGGCTCGATCCATAGCCAGGCCGCCTCCACCTCGTCGCGCCGCATGAACAGCGTGGCGTTGCCGCGCACGGTGTCCATCAGCAGCCGTTCGTAGGAATCCGGGTAGCGCAGCGAGAACGCCTGCTCGAAGCTGATGTCCAGATCGGCGGGGCGCAAGCGCAGGCCACCCGGGCCAGGATCCTTGGACATCATGCCAAGCATGATGCCCTCCTCAGGCTGCAGGCGTATCACCAGGCGGTTCGGCTGGATGTCGCCGGCTTCGCGCGGGAATACGGCCACCGGCACATCGCGGAACTGTATCACCACCTCGCTGACCTTTTCCGGCAGGCGCTTGCCGGTGCGCAGGTAGAACGGCACGTTGGCCCAGCGCCAAGTGCGCACTTCCGCCTTGATCGCCACGAAGGTCTCGGTCTCGCTCGGCGCGTGCTCTCCCTTCTCGCTTCGACCCGCCTGAAGGTCCTTCTGGTAGCCGTCCACCGACTTGCCGCCGACAGCGCCCGACACGTACTGGCCGCGCACCGTCTGGTGGCTCACCTCATGCGGCGCTATCGGTTTGAGCGCGCGCAGCACCTTGAGCTTCTCGTCGCGCAGCGCATCGGCCGCCAGGCTGAGCGGCGCTTCCATCGCCAGCAGGCAGAGCAGCTGCAGCAAGTGGTTCTGCACCATGTCGCGCAATGCGCCGGAATGGTCATAGTAGTCGCCGCGGGACTCCACGCCCACTGTCTCGCCCACGGTGATCTGCACGTGGTCGATCACGTCCGTATTCCACAACCGTTCGAAGATGACGTTGGCGAAGCGCAGCGCCAGCAGGTTCTGCACCGTCTCCTTGCCGAGAAAATGGTCGATACGGTACGTCTGCTCCTCGGTGAACACGCAGCCCACATCCGCGATGACCTGGCGCGCGGAGGCGAGATCGTGGCCGATCGGCTTTTCCAGCACCACGCGGGATTTCGGCGTGACCAGGTTCTGAGCAGCCAGGTTCTTGCAGACGGCGCCGTAGAGGTCCGGCGAGGTCGCCAGGTAGAACACCCGCACGCGGTCCGCTGCGTTCCTGAAGACCGCCTGCATCTGCTCCCAGCCATCCGGCTTGGAGCCGTCCACACGGGCGTAGAACACCACCTGAAGGAACGCGGCCAGCGTGTCGGCGGGCAGATCGGCGGGTTTCACATGCTCCTGCAACGCCTTGCTGGCGCGCGCGCGGTAACTGTCGTCGGTGAGGTCCGAGCGGGCGGCGCCGATGATCCGGCATGCGGCGCCGAACTGGCCGTCCCTGAAGCGGTGATAGAGCGCGGGAATGAGCTTGCGCAGCGTCAGGTCGCCGGTGGCGCCGAAGACGACCATGTCGAAATCGTCTACCGGTTTGCTGGCTGGCATTCAGTAATCTCCTTGAGGTCACGCGAGAAAAGCCTTCTTTTCTGAAGAAAGAAGTAGAGGCTTTTGATTTCTGTCGGCGGCTGTCTCAGCACCGCCGACAGAAAGCAAACGATCTTGTTTCGAAAAGGAACGGCTTGCTTCCCTACTTTACCGTTGCAACCCGCAGGGAATTCGTAGTTCCCGCCTGCCCGAACGGAATACCCGCGGCGATCACCACCGCACCGCCATGCCGTGCAAACCCTTCATCGCGCGCCAGCTTCGCGGCGCGCGTCACTGCCTCCGTCATGGTGCGCGCGTCTTGCGCATGCACGGCGTGCACGCCCCAGGCGAGCGCCAGCCGGCGCGCCACGGGCAGCTCGGTCGCCATGGCAATGACCGGCTGGCTCGGCCGTTCGCGGGCGATGCGCAGCGCGATCAGGCCGGACGAGGTGAAGGCGGCGATGGCGCGCGCGCCTATACCGCGCGCAACCTGGCTTGCAGCGGCGGCCATTGCCGCGGATACCGATCCGCGCAGGGCAAGGCGGCCAGCATCCATAACGTCCCGCCAGCCGGGGTCGGCCTCCACACGGACGACGATCCGGTCCATCATGGCGACTGCCTCGGCGGGGTACTGGCCCGCGGCGGTCTCGCCGGAGAGCATAACCGCGTCCGCGCCGTCGAATACCGCGCCTGCCACGTCGCTGGCTTCCGCGCGCGTGGGGGCGGGCGCGCTGATCATGCTCTCCAGCATCTGGGTGGCCACGATCATCGGCTTGCCGGCTGCGCGGGCGGCGCGAACGATGCGCTTCTGCGCCAGCGGCACCTCCTCGGGAGGCAGTTCCACGCCCAAATCGCCGCGCGCGACCATCACCGCGTCAGACAGGGCGATGATCTCATCGAGTTGGTCGAGCGCCTGCGGCTTCTCTATCTTACTGACGATCCAGGCGCGGCCCTGCGCGATGGCGCGCGCTTCTGCCACGTCCTGCGGGCGCTGTACGAAGCTTAGGCCGATGAAATCGATGCCCTCCGCGAGGGCAAAGTCCAGGTCCCGTCTGTCCTTTTCCGTCAGCGCCGGGATGGCGAGCGCCACGTCCGGCACGTTGACGCCCTTGCGGTCATTTAATAGCCCGCCGATGACGACCTCGCATTCCAGATGGCCGCCGCGGGCGCGCTGGACGCGCAGACGCAGCTTGCCGTCATCGAGCAGCAGCGACGTCCCGCTCGTAGCGGCTTGCAAGATTTCCGGATGCGGCAGTTGTACGCGGCGAGCGTTGCCAGGAGTGGGGTCCTGATCGAGGGTGAAGGTCTGGCCGGTGCTGAGGTGGACGCGGCCGCCAGCGAGTTTGCCCACGCGCAGCTTGGGGCCCTGCACGTCTGCCAGCAGGCCGATCGGGCGACCGGTCTCCTCCTCCAGCGCGCGGACGGTCGCGATGTTGGCGGCGTGATCCGCATGGGTGCCGTGGGAGAAGTTGAGGCGGAACACGTCGGCGCCTGTGTGAAACAGGCGGGCAATCACCTCCGGCGCGCTGCTGGCGGGGCCGAGCGTGGCCACAATCTCGGTCTGCCGGTGGCGTCTCAGTCTGGCACGCGCTGGCATTCGGGCTCCGGGACTTTGGCGAGCGGAGTATGGCCAAGGCGGGGTTGGCGCGCCATGTGTCGAGGCGGTTGCGTGGGAGTTGCGGTGATGACGGTGCAGGAGATGAACGCGGCAGTGCGCACGGAGGTCGAGGCGGCGGCGTTCCGCCGGCTGGTGGCGCATTTGCGCGAGCGGTCGGACGTGCAGAACATCGACCTGATGGATCTGGCAGGGTTTTGCCGGAATTGTCTGAGCCGGTGGTATCGCGAGGCGGCCGGCGAGCGCGGGGTGGAAATGGCCGATCCGGAGGCGCGGGAGACCGTCTATGGCATGCCTTACAAGGAGTGGCAGGCGAAGTATCAAATGGGGGATACCAGGAAGCTTACGTAATGCCGCGTGCCGCCAGCCGGCGTCGGACGCGTTGCAGGTGACGCGCGTGACGCGGACGCCGTGATTTGCGCGATTTCGGGCTGTGATGCGGTCATTCGTTCTTCGGGCACCGGTTCTGTCTGTTGCGACATCGACCACGTTCGACGTCGAACCCATGCGCTCGTCGGCACGATGGCGGCGCGCGATGTGCAACCGCTGGTCCGTCATGGGATGTAGTGCCGGAACATGGCAGCCAGGTCTCTCAGAACAGCACCAGATCGTCGCGGTGAATCACCTCGTCGCGCCCACGCCACCCCAGCAGAGCTTCGATTTCCTCGGACCGTCGCCCCGCGATACGCATCGCATCCTCCGCATCGTAGGCGGTCAACCCCTGCCCTACTCGTTCCCCTGCCACGCCCAGCACTAAAACCGCGTCTCCCTGCGCGAAACCACCCGAAACCGCCCGCACCCCCACCGGCAGCAAAGACCCACCCCTGGCCAGCGCCCGCGCCGCTCCCGCATCCACCGTGTAGGCACCCGCCGGCTGTAGAACTCCCGCTATCCAGTTCTTGCGCGCAGACCGCCCGCCAGGCGCCGGCAGAAACCACGTGCACCGCGCCCCGCCCTCAAGTGCGGCCAGCGGGTTGTCACGATGCCCCAAGGCAATCGCCATCGCCGTCCCCGCTTGCGTGGCGATGCGCGCCGCCAGCAGCTTCGTGCGCATACCGCCCGACGAGTACCCCGCCGGCGGGTCGCCCCCCATCGCCTCTATCTCCGGCGTCAGCACAGCAACTTCGGCAATATGCGCCGCGTGCGGGTCGATCTTCGGATCGGCCGAGTAAAGACCATCAATGTCCGAAAACAGGATCAACTGGTCCGCCTGCACCATCTCCGCCACGCGCGCCGCCAGCCGGTCGTTGTCGCCGAACCGGATCTCCGCGGTCGCCACGCTATCGTTCTCGTTGATCACCGGCACACACCCCAGCGACAGCAGCGTTCGCAACGTCGCCCGCGCGTTCAGGTAACGCCGCCGATCCTCCGTATCGCCCAAGGTCAGCAGCAACTGCGCCGCCACCAGCCCATGCGCGCCCAGCGCCTCGGACCACGCCTGCGCCAGCCGGATCTGCCCCACCGCGGCCGCCGCCTGCTTCTCCTCCAGCCGCAACCGCGCCTGAGTCAGCCGCAACGCATGGCGTGCCAGTGCAATCGCGCCAGAGGAGACGACGATGATCTGCGTCCCGCGCGCACGCGTCGCCGCTATGTCGGCTGCCACGCCGTGCAGCCACGCCGTGCGCGGTTCGGCGCGCTTGGCATCCACCACGAGCGCGCTGCCTAGCTTCATGACGATAAGGCGGGTCATGGGAAAGAAAGGCCTTCTTTTCTGAAGAAAAGAAGCAAAAGACTTTTGCTCCCTGTCGGCGACCCTTTCAGCAGTCGCCGACAGGGACCAAAAGTTTTTGGTTCTTTTCTTCAGAAAAGAACTGCTTGCTTACCTGCTTCGGTCCGCTGTGATCGCGTCCTGCAAAGCCCGAAGCATCTCCGGCACCCCCTGCCCCGATACGCCGGACATTGTATGCACAACCTGGCCAGAAGCCCGCGCCAGCGTAGCGCGCCGCGCGCTTACCTCGCGCGCCGACATCGCATCGATCTTGTTCAGCACGATCAGCTCCGGCTTGTCCTCCAGCCCGGCGCCATACGCCGACAGCTCGCCGCGCACCGTGCGCCAGGCCTCCACCACGTTGCCGGCGGCACCATCGACCATATGCAGCAGCACCGCGCAACGCTCAACGTGGCCCAGGAAACGGTCGCCCAGCCCCGCGCCCTCATGCGCGCCCTCGATCAGCCCGGGGATGTCCGCCAGCACGAACTCCTCGGTGTTGGACAGGCGGATCACGCCCAGCTGCGGGTGCAGCGTGGTGAACGGATAGTCCGCGATCTTCGGACGCGCGGCGCTGGAGGCGGCCAGGAACGTGCTCTTGCCTGCGTTCGGCAAGCCGATCAGGCCGGCATCGGCTATCAGCTTCAACCGCAGCCAGATCCAGCGTTCCTCGCCTGGCCACCCCTTGTCTGCACGGCGCGGTGCCCGGTTGGTGCTGGACTTGAAGTGCGTGTTGCCGTGGCCGCCGTCGCCGCCGCGGCACAACACGACCGTTTTGCCCGGGGTGTTGAGATCCGCCAGCAGGGTCTCCTGGTCGTCGGCCAGTATCTGCGTGCCGATGGGAACGCGTATGTGCACGTTGTCCGCACCGGCGCCTGTGCGATCGGAGCCCGCGCCGTTGCCGCCTTTGCGGGCGCGGAAATGCTGGGTGTAGCGGAAGTCAATCAGCGTGTTGAGATTGGGGATCGCTTCGAACACGATGTCCCCGCCGCGGCCGCCGGTACCGCCGTCCGGGCCGCCGAACTCTATGAAGCGCTCGCGGCGGAAGGCGATTACGCCGTCTCCGCCATCTCCGCTGCGCACGTAGATCTTTGCTTGATCAAGAAATTTCATTGTGGGAAGGCAGGCCTTCTTTTCTGAAGAAAAGAAGCAAAAGACCTCTACGCCGCTGTCGCGCGCCCTTCTGTCAGCGCGCGGCAGGGAGCATACGTCTCTCGATCATTCGGCCGCTATGGGCAGCTTCTCTACGGAGACATAGACGCGGTCGTCGGCGCGTGTCTGGAACTTCACCTTGCCTTCGATCACGGCAAAGATCGTGTGATCCTTGCCCAGGCCGACATTTATGCCAGGCTTCCACTTCGTGCCGCGCTGGCGGATGATGATGTTGCCGGGAACCACCGCTTCGCCACCGAACTTCTTTACGCCGAGCCGGCGTCCTTCAGTATCACGGCCGTTGCGCGACGAGCCGCCTGCCTTTTTATGTGCCATCTGTTCTCTCCTCGCTCAGGCAGCGACGATGTCTGCCACGCGCAGCACGGTCACATGCTGGCGGTGACCGTTCTTGCGACGGCTGTTCTGCCGGCGCCGCTTCTTGAATATTATGACCTTGTCCAGCCGGTCCTGGGCCACGACCGTGGCGGTTACCGTGGCGCCGGCAACGATTGGTGTTCCGATCGTCACCCCGGCCTCCGACCCGATGGCCAGAATGTCGGTAAACGTAAAGGTGGCGCCGGGTTCGGCCTCCAGCTTCTCCACCTTCAGCAACGCGTTCGGCGTGACGCGATACTGCTTTCCGCCTGTGCGGATGACAGCAAACATGATCCAGGCTCCGTGTAGACGCTGGTTCGCGCCCAATTCTTATGATTAGGGCGTCTGCGCACCCGAAGGGCGGCGTTGTAGGCCGGCAAAGCCGCCGGTGTCAAGACAGAGCAAGGAAGCCTTTTGTTTTAACAAGCAATCCTGCTCCCCCCTGCATCTGCACCAGCCGTGCCTCCTGGATACGATCGTTGCGTTATAAGCGGGAAGATAGAAGTTTTTGCTGTTTTTTCAAAAGAGAAGGCCTTCCTTTTTGCTCACGGTTCCATCTCCCGAAACCTACGCGCCAGATCAAATTCCCTCGTCGTCACATAGCTCTCCAGCCGCCCCAGCCGCTGTTCCAGCCGTGTCATCGTCTCGCCCAATGCCAGCACCCCCGGATTGGTGGGCGCCGCCACGCCGCCGCGGCGCCACCGCCGCCCGACGCCGGAGAGCCCACCGGCCCGGCGTACGACGCGCCAGCAGATGAAGAGCACCAGCGCCACGAAGGCGAAGGTGAAGAGGTTTTCCAGACCCGTCGTTGCGTGCGCGCCGAGGTGGGTGCTGCCTTGCGTTTCGCCTGCGCCGAGCTTGCGCGCGATTTCGTTGCCGATGGCTTTGGCGTGTCCGGCGTCCAGCACCGCGACGGTGCTGTCGTCCGTGGCGGTCTGGTTCAACGTGCCGCTGACGGGGCCGAGCTTCGCGTCGCCGCCGCCGCGCATGTTCACGGTGGCGTCGCGTATGTAGGCGGCGACGGAGAGGTCTCCGTTGCCGTTCATGCGCGCCTGCAGGTTGTCGATATGGCCGCCGCCGAGCAGGATGTCGCCGGAGCCGTTGCCGTCCAGGATCACGTCGCCCTGTACGCCGCCGGCGATCAGATCGCCCGAGCCTACCTGCGTGACGGTGAGCCGGCCGTGCACCGCCTTGATGTGCACGTCGCCGCTGCCGTTGATAGCGATGGTTGCCGGCCCGTTGATGTCGCCCAGCGTCGCGTCGCCGCTGGCGCTTACGGACAGGATCAGCGGGCCGGTGCTGCCCGTGACCAGGTCGCCGCTGCCGCTGAGCGAGGCGGTGAGCGGGCCGCGCAGGTCGGCCACACGTATGTCACCGTCGCCGGAAGAGGACAGCGTGATCGGCGCGTCCGGCGGTACGTCGATGCGCAGTCGTCCGGACGCGTCGTTGCAGCGTGAGGTGCTGACCACCACGGAGCCACCGCCGTCGATGGACAGGCAGGAGAGTCCGGCGTCCCTGCTCAGGCGTATCTGGCCGTGCAGCGACGCATCGCTGTCTATGACCACGTCTTCCGGGGAGCTTGTACTCAGGGTGAGCTGCCCGCCTTGGATGGTGCGCGTCTCGGCCCACGCGTGCTGTGCCGCCAGCAGGCCGGCGAGCAGCAGGGCGGCGGGGACGGCCCGGCTTGCGGTCCGGGTCATGCGCGCGCCCTCGCGCGCCAGCCGGGCGCGTCCTCGTCCAACAGCCGCTCCAGCGTGTCCACCCGCTGTTCCAGCCGCCTGGCGACCTCCATCGCGCGGTCGAGTGCGGCCTGGTCGCCGGAGGCGAGCCCCACGGCAGCCACGCCGCGTCCTCGATAATGCGCCCTGACCGCGGTCAGGACTATTACGAAGGTGAAGATGACAACAAGGTCCCAATCCATGGCGAACGTCCCGTCTTAGAAAGCGAGCGATGCCGCACGCCTGCCTGGTATCGTCAGCATCCGCTCTAGCATCCGCATCCGCTAGCATCAGCATCCGCTCTAGCATCCGCATCCGCTCTAGCATCCGCTGTGCCACGTCGTCAGCCTCCTGTGCCGAGACACCGGTATGGTGGTTTGAGCCAAGTCTTGGCGCGAAAGAGCAGAAGAGTGGAAAGCCCTTCTTTCCGAGAAGATTACGGCGTGTGCTTCTCCGACGTTGAGGTGCTTCGGCCTCCGCCTTGGATGTCAGGCTGATGTGGATGGAAGTATTGTGCTGCTCGGCAAAGGCGGCCGTTCTTTCAGACGACGCTCAGCCGCAGACGGCTCGCCACCCTCTCGCGCCCGATGAGCGGCAGCAGTGCGGCCAGTTCCGGCCCATGCTCCTCGCCGGTCAGGGCAAGACGCAGCGGCATGAACAGTGCGCGGCCCTTGCGGCCGCTCGAACTGCGCAGCCTCTCCGTCCAGCCGGACCAGGTGGTCGAGTCCCAGGGCTCGGCGGGCAGGTGCACCAACGCGTCCCGGAAGAAATCCGCCTGGCCGTCCAGCACAGGCGGGATCACGTCACCGGAGACGACGGTCCACCAGTGGCGCGCCTCGCTCAGCATGTCCAGGTTGCCGCGCACGGCGTCCCAGAACGGCTGGGTGGCCGCGGCCGGCAGGCGGTCATGCACCGACTCGAAGCTGGCCGTGTGCAGCACGCGGCGGTTCAGCGCGAGCAGCTGGCGCACGTCGAAGCGGGCCGGCGAGCGCGACACGCGCGAGAGGTCGTGGGTCCGGGCCAGGTCCTCCAGCGAGGCCACTTCCGGGGAGTCGCTGGTGCCTAGGCGGGCCAGGTAGGCGACGATCGCGGCAGGCTCCACGCCGTCCTGGCGCAGGGCGCGCAGGGACAGGCCTTCCAGGCGTTTGGACAGCTTGCCGCCGTCGGAATCGATGAGCAGCGGCAGGTGGGCGAAGGTCAGGCGGGACGGGTTGGCGTTGAGGGCGGAGAAGATGTCGAGCTGGACGCCCGTGTTGGTGATGTGGTCCTCACCGCGGATGATGTGGCTGACCTGGGCTTCGATGTCGTCAACGACGCTGGTGAAGGTGTAGAGATACGTGCCGTCAGCGCGTATCAGCACGGGGTCCGACACCGCGGTCAGCTTCACGGCGCGGCGGCCTAGCACCAGATCGTTCCACGCCACCTCGGTGTCGGTGAGCTTGAAGCGCCAGTAGGGGGTTTTGCCGTTCGCCTCGGCTTGCGCGCGCTGCTCCTGCGTCAGCTTCAGCATGGCGCGGTCGTAGACCGGGGCCAGGCCGCGCTTCAGGCGCTGGTCGCGCTTGAAGCGGAGTTCCTCCTCGCTTTCGAAGCAGGGATAGAGGCGGCCGCTGGCGCGCAGTTTTTCGGCTGCCGCGTCGTAGAGCGCGATGTGGTCGGACTGCTTGAAGGTCTCGTCCCAATGTATGCCGAGCCAGTGCAGATCATGCGCGATCGCCTGCTCGTATTCCGGACGCGAGCGCTCGAGATCCGTGTCATCGAGGCGCAGCAGGAATTTGGCATCGTGCCGGCGCGCGAACAGCGCGTTTGCCAGGGCTATGCGGGCGTTGCCAACATGCAGGTAGCCTGTCGGGCTGGGGGCGAACCGGACGCGCATCTATTCTTCTTCCCGGCGCGGATCGAGGGTGCGCCAATCGCGCTCCTCGGCGCAAGCGGGCTGTTCGGAGAAGGTGGCGAGCTCGTTGGCGCTGCGCCAGCCATCGTCGGGCGCGTCCAGCACGTGGGCGTCCTCGCCGTAGGCGAACCAGGCGGCGAGTATGTCACGCGGCGCCAGGCCGGGGGCGCGGCATAGCTCCATGCTGTCACGCACGTAGGCGCGGGCGAAGGCGTTGGCCTGCATGAGCGTGGGGAAGCCTTTGACGTCTTCTACGATGTTGTCTTCGGCGCCGCCGGACATGTCGAGTATGCGGACGCGCCAGCCGCCTTCTGGGGCGAAGATGTCAGACATAGGAAGCAAGACCTTCTTTTTTGAAAAAAAGAAGCAAAAAACTTTTGCTCCCTGTCGGCGGCTGCGGAAAGGTCCGCGACAGCACGGATAAAAGTTTTTTGCTTCTTTTTTTCAAAAAAGAAGGCCTTTCTTTCTTCACGCCACCAGCCCCGTATATCCATTCGTAATTGGGTACCGCCGATCACGCCCGAACGCGCGCGACGTGATCTTCACGCCGGGGGGAGCCTGGCGGCGTTTGTATTCGGCGCGGTCCAGCATTTTCCAGACGCGCACGACCGTTTCGCGGTCGAAGCCGGTTTGCACCAGGTCGCAGACGGATTTCTCGCCTTCGACCAGGCCGGCGAGGATGGCGTCTAGTTCTTCGTAGGGGGGGAGGCTGTCCTGGTCGGTCTGGTCGTGTTTCAGTTCGGCGCTGGGGGGTTTGGTGATTACGCGGTGCGGCATTACGGGGCTGTTGGGGCCCAGGGCACCTTCGGGGTGATGGGCGTTGCGCCAGGTGCTGAGCGCGAAGACGGTGGTTTTGTAGACGTCCTTCAGGACCGAGTAGCCGCCGCACATGTCACCGTAGAGGGTGGCGTAGCCTACGGACATTTCGCTCTTGTTGCCGGTGGTCAGGAGCATGTGGCCGAACTTGTTGCTCATGGCCATCAGCAGGAGTCCGCGGGCGCGGGACTGGATGTTCTCTTCGGTGATGTCGTCTGGAAAGTTGGTGAACAGGGGGGCCAGGGCGGCGTTGGCGGCATCGATGGCGGGGGTGATGGGGACTGTGTCTATGCGGATGCCCAGGAGGCGGGCGCATTCGGCGGCGTCGTCCAAGCTGTGCTGGCTGGTGTAGGGGCTGGGGAGCATGACGGCGCGGACGCGGTCTGGGCCCAGGGCGTCTACGGCGATTGCGGCGGAGAGGGCAGAGTCTATGCCGCCGGAGAGGCCCAGGAGGATGCCGGGGAAGCGGTTCTTGCGGACGTAGTCGGACAGGCCGAGGCACAGGCCGCGGTAGGTCAGGTCTTCGGGGGCGGGTTCCGGGGGGAGTTCGGCTGGGGTGCAGACGAAGCGGTTGTCCTGGCGGTACCACTCGGTGATTTGGAGGGCGGGGCGGAAGGAGGGGAGGACGTGAGCGAGGGTGCGGTCCGGGTTGAGGACGAAGCTGGCGCCATCGAAGACCAGTTCGTCCTGGCCGCAGACCTGGTTGAGAAAGATGAAGGCGAGGCCGGTTTCGACCACGCGGGCTACGGCCAGTTGGACGCGGCGGCCGGCTTTGTCTGCTTCGTAGGGGGAGCCGTTGATGGAGAGGAGGAGCTCGGCGCCGGTCTCGGCCAGGGTTTCGGCGACGGTGGGGAACCACCAGTCCTCGCAGATCATCAGGCCCAGGCGGATGCCGCGGAATACGACCGGGCCGGGGGCGGGGCCGGCGTCGAAGACGCGTTTGTCGTCGAAGACGCCGTAATTGGGGAGTTCGTGCTTGGCGCGGCGGGCGGTGATCTGGCCGGCATCGAGGAGGAAGCCGGCGTTGTAGATGGCGTGGTTGTCTCTCCAGGGGCCGCCTACGATGAGGCCTGGGCCGCCGTCGGCGGTGTCTTTCGCCAGTTCGGCCAAAGCGGTTTCGCAGTCGGTGACGAAGGCGGCTTTGCGGACGAGGTCTTCCGGGGGGTAGCCGGCTATGGAGAATTCCGGGGTGACGAGGAGGTCTGCGCCGAGGGCGGCGGCTTGGGCTCGGGCGGCGCGGATTTGGGCCAGGTTGGCGGCGATCTGGCCTTCGTGGGGGTTCAGCTGCGCCAGCGCGATGCGCAGAGTGTTTGGCGGGGTGGGCATGGGCGGAAAATAG
>CAHJWU010000052.1 GCA_903643085.1 Rhodospirillales bacterium | reverse complement strand
GGCGGCGTTCGAGCGGCAGCGCTACCGTGACGGGCTGCCGCCCACGCCGGCGCCGCGTGTGCCGGCTTCGCAGGTGCTGTTCGAACGCGACGATCTCGGCCACGCGCTGGTCACCGTGATCGTTCCGGTCTTCAACTACGCGGATTACGTGCCCGAGGCGCTGCAATCCGTGGCCGAGCAGACTTTGCGACTGCTCGATCTGGTGGTGGTGGAGGACGCCTCGCCCGACGATTCGGGTGCGATGATATTGGACTGGGTGCGCGCCAACGCGCAGCGCTTCAACCGCGTGCGCGTGCTGCGCCACCTGGAGAACGCGGGCCTGGGCTTTGCGCGCAACAGCGGTTTCGCCGCCGCCGAGACCCCGTTCGTGCTGCCGCTGGACGCCGACAACCGTCTGCGCCCGACCGCCTGCGAGACCCTGCTGCGCCACCTGCAGGACAGCACGGCCGCCTTTGCCTATCCCGCGATACAGAAGTTCGGCGGCTCGAGCGACGTGGTGGGCGAAGCACCCTATTCCGTGCTTCGCCTGCAACCGGGCAACTACATCGACGCCATGGCGCTGGTGCGCAAATCCGCCTGGGCGCTGGCCGGCGGCTACGACCATGTGTGCTATGGCTGGGAGGATTTCGACCTTTGGGCGCGCATCGCCGAACGCGGCGGCTTCGGCATAAATGTGCCAGAGTTACTTGCCGAGTATCGCGTGCACGATCGCTCCATGCTGCACACCACGACGGAGAAGCGTGCACATCGCGAGGCTCTGGCCGAGGACATGGAGCGCCGGCACCCCTGGCTGGACCTGGCGCGTGGCGTGTCGTCCTTGACGCGGACGTACCTGAAGTGATGTCAGCCCGTGCGGGGAGCGAGACGTAGAAAGCAAGCAGTCCTTTTCTAAAAAAAGACCAAGAAACTTCCGCTCCCTGTCGGCAGCTGCTTCAGCACACGCCGACAGGGAGCAGAAGTTTTTTGCTTCTTTTTGCAAAAAAGAAGGCTTCCTTGCGCGCCCGAAAGTCACCCCAAGCTGGCTGACACAGTCTTAATCTTGCGCCCCTATCGTCGCCAGATGCCGGGACGGGGTAGCGCCATATCTGAACGCGTAAGACGGCGTCCCGATCTCCGGCACGTAATCCGGGTAGATCGCGTCAAGCGCGGCATCGTTCGCATCGAGCTTGGTCCGTAGCGCGTAAGTGCGCGTTAGCTCGCCGAAGCTCTCGACCACGGCGATGTCACCGCGGAAGGCCTCCGCCGCGTTGCTGCTGCTGCCTGTGCAGTAACCGACGAACGCGTTCTTCATGATTCGGGCCGGAATGCCGGCGGGCCAAGCAGTGGTACCCGGCACCACGTTGGGGTAGAGCAAGGCCATGGGAAAGTTCGTGTGGCTGCCGTCATAGGTCTTGGCGAACGTCACGAAGATGTTGTTCTCGAGATCCACGCTTTGCGGCCTGCTGTCGACGGCGCCTTCGAGCAGGAAGGTGAACGACATCGCGTTGGCGCCCGCGCCGGATCTGTTCTTGACGAAGATGTTGTTGCGCACGGTGGTCTGGCCGCCATTCGGGATGTCCAGCAGGTAAGTCTCGGCCTGGGTTCTACCCATTTGGGGGAGACCGCCCTGGAAGTAGTTCGCGGTAAAGACGTTGTTCTGCGCGCGCGACTTGAACAGGTGGCCGTAGAAGGCGTGATGCGACCAGGAACGCGACATGTTGACGGTGAAGCCAGGATCCACCTGGCTGGCGCCGATATAGGCGTTGTGCGCGGGACCGTTCCGCCCGCCATTATGGTCCAGCTCGATGGAGGTCAATGTCAGGACGCCGCTGTACTGGCCGGCGCCGAACAGGCCGTTCACGTCTGACTTCTCGAAATCGCTTATGCGCATGTTGCTGAGCGTCAGGTTGCTGCCGGCCAGCTCGTACACGCCGGCCTTGCCGGCCACGGCCTTGCTGCCGGCGACCACGTCTATGCTGTCCCACACTACGCCGTTGCTCTGGTCGAAATACACCGGTGCCTGACCGAGCGTGTTGTTCGACGCAGCCCCGTCCAGCACGATCACCGGCCGGGCGTTGTCCTGCACCACGCCCTGTATGGTGATGTTATCCGGCGCATGAGAAATGCCTGCAACATAATCCGCGTAAGAGTCGTAGGCCGGACCGATCCAGGGCTGGTTATACTCACCGTCATAGACGGCGGGGTAGACGTAGAACACGTCCCCCGGCGCCCAGAGCCGGTAGGTATATTCGCGCGTGAACGGCCCGCATCCGGTGGCGGCCGGCTTTTCCGGGTTCAGGTAATCGGTGCCGTCGCCCGACAGCCTGCAACTTGGCCGGTTGACGAAGCTTGCGTAGGTGGCGAGATGCTTGCCATTGCGGAACTGCTCTATGTGCGGTTGCCCGCTTATGGCGGCGTGTGGCGTGGATCCCGGCGCGCTCGCCCAACCGGACTCCAGCGGATATCCCGTTCCGTGCGGGCAGATTTGCGCCAGTTCGGCCGAAGCGTCGGGCGTCACGGATTTGCGTTCCAGCAGAGGCACGGCTGCGCCGGCCGCGGCGGCCGAGAAGATCGAAAGAAACAGGCAGGCCGCAGCCGCGCCGGAGCGACGTACCACCATCTCGAAACTCCCACATGGCATTGAGGTCTGAAGCCCCGCAGCGGTTACGTGTTGATAATGTAACGTTAACTATTGGGCGGGTAATGTCAACACGTTTACGTACCGTAATGACCGCGCTCCTGCCGAGGTCTCACAGGTGCTTCCGGCAGGACCGTCGAGAGCGGACGTTCGCCAGGCGGCACCTGATGTCCGCATGGTGGGGCAGTCCTTCGAAAGAAGGACCAAACCTTTCGCTTCCCGCGTGTGCGGCGCCCGAATATGTTCCGAATAGATCAAAGCGGCTGACCTGCGCAACGGCCGGAAATTTCCTGCTTAGTTCGAAGCAGGGCCTGTCTTGCTCGCTCGTCAGCCGACGTCAAGGCGGGCGGGTATCAGTCCCGTGCGCCGATGGTGGCGAGGGTCCGCACCGGCGTCATTCCATACAGGAAGGAGTAGTACGGCGTTCCGACCTCAGGTACATAGTTGGTATACATCGCTGCCAGCGCAGCATCACTGGCGAGTACCTTGGTGGTCAGCGCATAACTGCGCGTGAGTTCGAGGAAACTCTCGATCACGCCGATGTCTCCGCGATACGCCTCGGCGTCACCTGTGTCCGCGGTGCAATAGCCGACAAAGGCGTTCTTTAGCACTCTCGCCGGAATGTTTGCAGGCCACGAGGGGCTGTTCGGCACCACATTCGGATAGAGAAACGCAAAAGGATAGTTCACGTGCGACCCGTCATAGGTCTTGGCGAAACTGACGAAAGTGTTGTTCTCCAGATCGACGTTCTGCGCGCGGCTGTCGGAGACGCCTTCCAGCAAGAAGGTGAACGACATGGCGTTCGCACCCGCGCCTGACTGGTTCTTCACAAAAATGTTGTTCCGTGCGATGACCTGGCCGCCGTTCGGGATGTCCAGCAGGTAATCCTCGGCCTGCGCACGATCCGGCTGCGGCAGGCCGCCCTGGAAATAATTCGCGGTGAAGACGTTATTCTGCGCGCGGGACTTGAACAGGTGCCCGTAGAAGGCGTCGTGAGACCAGGAGTGCGACATTTTGACGGTAAAGTTCGGGTCTACCGCGCTGGCGACTATGTAGGCGTTGTGCGCCGGGCCGTCCGGCCCGCCATTGTGGTCCAGTTCGACGAAGTTCAGCGTGAGGCCACCGCTGTATTGGCCGGCGCCGAACAGGCCGTTGACGCCTGCGCGCTGGAAACCGTTTATGCGCATGTTGCTCAGGGTCAGGTTGCTCGCGCCGAGATCGTACACGCCGGCCTTTCCTGCCGTCACCTTGGCGCCTGCGGTCACGTTCACGCTGTCCCACACGAAGCCGGTGCTCTGGTCGAAATAGACCGGCGCCTGATCGAGCGTGTTGTCCGACGCGCTGCCTTCCAGCAATATGACCGGCCGCGTGTCGTTCTGCACCACGCCCTGAACGACGATGTTGTCTGGAGCATGCGAAATGCCGGCCTCGTAGTCTGAGAACGAGTCGAACTGCGGACCGATCCAAGGCTGGTTGTAGGGGCCGGAGTAGACGGCCGGATAGACGTAGAACATGTCCCCCGGCGCCCATAGCCGGTAGGTGTGCTCGCGGGTGAACGGCCCGCAACCGCTCACGGCCGGACTGGCAGGGTTCAGGTAGTCGGTGCCGTCGCCGGCCAGCACGCAGCCTGGCTGGTTGGCAAAACTGGTGTAGCTCGCGATGAGGCTGCCGTTGCGATACTGCTCGATGAGCGGTTGGCCGCTGATGGCGGACCGCGGCTGGTCGGCGGGGCCGCCGGCCCAGTCATTCTCTGGCGGGTAGCCCACACCCTGCGGACATATCTGCGCCATCTCCGAGGCGGCAGCCGGTGTCACGGACGTGCCTTCCGAGACTTGCGCAGCGGCATCCCCCACACGCAGTGGCGCGCCAAAGACCGAGACCAGCAGCGCCGCTTTTGTCAGTTTCCCCGTTGCCATGCCGCCCTTCCCACGCTGCGTGAGTCACACAACCGGCGTCGATCATCTCGTTTTGTTGATCGCGCATACGAAATTCTAACGAAAAGTTGATATTAGTCAACTTGAAGTGGTGAGCTCTCGCCACTCCGAATTCATACGCCAGTAGGCACGCAGTCTACGATCAGCACTTTTTGACGGGTTACAGGTTCTGCGTTGGCCGGCGGGCTCTCCGAACACGCCTGCGCGTGCCGGAGCAGTCTGAGACGCTCAGCACAATTGCGCAGCAGGACCAGTGCTTGTTGCCGCCGCTCCCAAGGCGTGGGTTGGCCGAGCAGGCACTGGTCCAGGCCCTTGAGCATGCAGGCGGCCACCTCGGCCTGCCCCTGCCGGCAGGCCTGCTCGAACGCGTCTTCGATCCTGTCGCTCAGCCGGCGCCTCGGGCCGCCATGCGTCTGCAACTGCTCCATATGTCTCAACCCCAGATTGGGCGAAGCCGGGCGCGTCGCCGCCTCCTGCGGATACCGCAAGAGGATGAAGGTTCTCCAAACGGCATGCGCAGGCGTAGCCCAGGCAAGACCACCGCCTGTGTGACAAGACAGCGGCCAACCGGTATGTGCACCGGGGCTAACCATCAGTCAGGCTCATGCAGCAGTACACAGCGGACGGCATGTTCTCGCGGGTCAGGCCCGCCCGCCCGGACCGCAACCAGCCGACCTGCGCCCTGGCTGTCGATGCGGAAGAGGATTTCGACTGGGACCATCCTGTCGCCTCGACCGAGCACTCTACCGGATGCATGCAGCGGATCGATGACCTCCAGCGCGCCGTGGGCGTGCACGGCGTGCGGCCTACCTACCTGCTGACCTATCCCGTGCTGCAGGACGAGGCGGCCGTGCGGCTGCTTGCCCGCCACATCGCAGACGGCCAGTGCGAACTGGGCGTCCAGCTCCACCCCTGGGTCACGCCACCCTTCGATGGTCACGAGGGGCCGGGCGCCTCGTATTCGGGCAATCTCGCCGCCGGCCTGGAAGCGCGCAAGCTGGCCTGCCTTATCGCCCTGTTCCAGTCCCGCTTCGGCCACGCACCGCGAATCTACCGGGCCGGCCGTTACGGGCTGAGCCCTGAAACCGCCGCGCTGCTGGAACACCACGGCTTTGACATCGACACGAGCATCGCCCCGCGCACCAGCTCCGCCGAAGAGGGCGGACCGGATTACACCGCCTACGACTACGAACCGTTCTGGTTCGGCGAAGACAGGCGCATGCTGGAGTTGCCGCTCTGCCGCAGCGTTGTCGGCTGGGGTGGCGCGCTGGCGCCCGCGGCCTACCGGCGCCTGGGCGACGCTCCGGCCCGGCTGCGCCTGCAGGGACTGGTCACGAAGACGCGCTTCGCCGAACGCATCACCCTCTCGCCCGAGGGCAACGATCTTGCGGCCATGCTGCGCCTATTGCGGCACTTGCGCAGCCGCGGCCAGACCGTGTTCGTGCTGAGCTTCCACAGCTCGTCTCTTGCACCTGGCCGAAACCCCTACGTGCGCACGCAAGCCGACCTCGACGAGTTCTACCGCCGCCTGGAGGGCGTGCTTGAGGCGATGTCCTCCCGGCTGGGCTTCCGCTTCGCCAGCCTGGCCGAACTCCCCGGGCTGCTGCAAGAGGCCGAAGCCGGGTAAAAGGGCGCGCCTGGCACTTCGTAAGGCGTTCTCGTGTCGGAACAAGCCAAACATCTTTGCTCCCTGCCGGCGACTGTTTCGAGATGGAACCCCGCCAAGGAGGAGCTTACCCGTGCTGGCTCTGTCTGCCCGCCTGTGAAGGTCAGGAGCCGGTTCGCCGGACCCGGCATCCTGTGCGGGAGCGCCCTGATGAGCGTGTCGGCCAGCATGCCTCCAGGCTTTCCCTGGCTGCCGGCTGAAATGCTAAGCTGCCGTCACCGATGCGACAGGTCAGAAGATGGAACGCGGTCTCGCCGAAGCCGAACAACGCATAGCTGAACTGGAACGACTGGTCTCGCGCACCCGGCACGACGTCAACGGCGCGCTCACGCCAGCCCTGATGGTGGCCGACAAGCTTCGATCCAGCGCCGACCCGGCGGTGAGCGCCGCGGCGGAGAAGATGGCGGCGTCCATACTGCGGGCCGCGGCGATTTTGAAGGCGACGCGCGAGGCGGTGCCTGCGCAGGGCAAGTGACGCCGACCCGCCCTACGACATGAGCTTAGAGCCCGTCTGAAAACGCGCCTCGGCAGCCATCTGACGCGCTTTCCCTGTGCTCCGGTGCGCACTGCCCAGCGGCAACTCCGCTCCGGTGCTCGCGATGCGCCAGCTGGCAGGCCAGGCTACGTCTTTAAACAGACTTTTTGAAGGAGCCCTCCTACTTCAAATAAGCGAAAACCTCCGCTCCCCGGCGGCGGTTGCGGACAGGCGCGCGGCGGCGGAGCAGACGTTTTTGTCTCGCATCAAAGAAGAGGGCCTTGCTTGCTGTTGCAGCGGGCAGACCGAGAACTGCCTCCGCTCACGTGAACCGAGCCACCTCGCCCACCGCCCGGTGCGCCTGGTCGATCGCGCAATCCGTGTAGGCCGCCGCGCCGGAATCCGAATTGGCGATGGCGATACGCCCGAACAGCGCCCGGCCGATTTCATGCGGCGCCTGCCCGGGCGCCCAGACCGGATCGAACAGGTAATTATACTCATAGGCGTAGCCGTGCGGCCAACGGTTTACGGTGATTGCCGTAATGTCCGTGGCGGCATCGAACCCGGCGGGCCCGAGCGTGCGCGCGAGCTGGTCGCGTATGTTGCGCTCGAACGTGTCGAACGACGTTGCCAGCAGATCGGCATGGCCGAGCCGGTGCTGGGTACGCTCGTCCACCCCGGGATGGCATGGAACCCGCGTCATGCGCAGCAGGATCGGCTCGTCTGGCGAGCGCACGGAGGTGTAGCCGCCGATGTCGACCACGGGATTCAGCCCCATCGTCGTGTGATACATGCCCGGCGCGTAGATCTGGTGCACACCGAGCTTGTGAAACGCCCGCCAGTTGGTGAGTGCCACCGTGGTATAGACCAGCGGGATCTTGACCAGGAAATGCAGCGCGTCCTTCTGCGCGCGGCTCATCTCCGGACAGATATACGGTATCATCATGTTGTAGCCTGCCATGATGCACGCACGGCCGCGCACGCGCACCACCGCGCCGCCCCGCGCATAGGCAAGCTCCACGCCGGTGGACGCGTCAGCGCCGCCGATGTTGCGCGCGCCCACGACCACGCTGCTCAGGCGTATGCGCACCGCCTGCCCCGGCCGGTCGAGCTGCGCGTAGTCCAGCCGGCTGGTGACCGCGTCCTCCACGCTGCCGCCCGGCAAGGCAGCGGGTATCAGCCGGCGCGTCAGCAGGCGGACGATGCTCGCGTTGCCGTCGGGAAAATGGAACTTGTAGGAGCCGGTGCCCGCATAGCCGGACGCCGTATATCCCATCCGCGGCGCCGCACCGTCCGCCAGGCCCAGACCCTGGAACCCGGGAAAATCGAACGTCCACAGGTCCAGCGCGGAGACGGCATCGATGCCCACGCCCCACTCGTCATGGCTGAGCGGCTGGAAAAACGCCAGCACGCCCGGATCGGCGCCCGCCACGTGCACCAGGAAATCCGCGTAGCTTATACGTGAGAGGCGCGCCTTTTTCTCGTCGGACGACAGGCCCGGCATGTAGTCCGTGCGGGCTTCCTGGATGCGTACGATGTCGGCCCGCACGCGCGCGGAAACCGGTGCGCCCGCCAGTATGTCCGTCCATCCGCGCCCGGTGCTGCCGGGCGTCAGATGATCGGCGCCGAACGTCTCGCGATTGAAGAACACGCCGCGCGACATGCCGAGCGTGCCGTAGAAATCCTTGTGCGCGCAGGCTTGCTCCAGCTTGACAGGTGCTATGCCCAGCGCACGCAACAGGCCGTCCGAAACCCGGCTGTAAGGAAAGGGCGAGTCGATTTCCAGCGTGCCGCCGTTGATCAGCTCCGTTCGGCCGCGCAGCACAAACTCGTTACGTTTGGCGTGGCCGCCGACGTCATCATGATTGTCCAGGACCAGGATGCGTGCGCCCGGATGCGCCTCCCGGTAGAAATACGCCGCGGACAAGCCGCTGATTCCTGCGCCAACCACCACCAGATCGTAGGAATCCTCGTCAGGCACGGGCGCCGGCGCGGTCTTCCAGAAACTGCCGTCACGCAGGCTGTGCGCCACCTCGAAGGAGCCGGGATGACTGCCGCGCATGCCGGTCAGCGAAGGCGGGTAGTAGCCGCCCGCGTCCTGCCCCGCAGGCGCGCCTGGCAGGGCAGCGGCCAGGCCTGTCGCGGCGACGCCGTTCAGGAAGTCCCGGCGCAGGATGGGGCGGTGCATGCCTAGGCGTCTGTCGTCTTCCGTCATGGGCGAGCTCTCCTGTGGGCGAGGCGAGAAAGGCCTTCTTTCCTGGAAAGAAGCAAAAAACCTGTGCCGCCGCACCTGTGCCGCGGCCCTGCTGCTTGCGGAAGCGCACGGCGGCTGCAGACGCGCGATAGCAGGAGTCTTGCCTCCTTTTCAAAAAAGAAGGACCTGCCTGCCTTACTTTCCGCCAAACACCGCCACCCGCTTCTCCACGAAAGCCGCAACCCCCTCCCGGCAATCCGGGCTGCACCCCGCCACCTTTTGCAACTTCCGTTCCAGCGCAAGCTGGCTCTCCAGGTCGGACGACAAAGCCGCCCAGCCCGCCCGCCGGATGAGCCCGAGCGCCACAGTCGGTCCAGACGCCAGCGACGACGCGATTCCGGCCGCCTCCGTCTCCACCAGCTCGTCGGTCACCACGCGGTTGATCAGCCCCCAGGCCAGCGCGGTCTCCGCCGGAAGCTTGTCGCCGAGAAGCATCAGCTCCATGGCGCGCACCCGGCCCACGGTATGGGCCAGCAGCAGCGCCGAGCCACCGTCAGGCACCAGGCCCACCCGCCGGAATGCCTGCAGGAAATACGCGCTGCGGCCGGCCACGATCATGTCGCAGGCCAGCGCCAGCGAGGCGCCGATGCCGGCCGCCGCCCCGCACACCGCGGAGATGATCGGCACGCGGCAGTCCTTTATGGCGCGCATCAGCGGGTTGAAGGAGCTCTCCAGCCGGGCGCCCGCGTCCTCACCGGCCGGTCCGCCGGCGGAGAGGTCCGCGCCGGCGCAAAAGGCGCGCGGGCTTCCCGCCAGCACGATGGCCCGTGCCCTGCCTGCGGCGTCCTCCAGCCCGGCGTGCAGCGCCTCGGCCATGTCGCCGTCCATCGCGTTGAGGGCGGCCGGGTTGTTCAGGCGCAGCGTGATCACGTCACCCGCGGTCTCGATACGTATGCTGTCCGCCATGTCCGTGCCGCCCTGGTTGCCGCAACTTGGTTTTGCGCAAAAGGAGCGGCTAGGCTGCGACCGAGTCAAGCAGAGGGTGTGTGCATGGTCCGGACGGTCAGCTTCCTGATTGGCGCAACGCTGTGCATGACGGCAGGCTGCCTCGCGCAGGCCACGGCCCGCACACTCACGCCGCACGACCTCGTCACGCTGGACCGCCTGTCGGACCCGCATCTCTCGCCGGACGGCAAGACGGTTGTCTACGACGTACGCAGCACGGACTATACGGCGAACAAGGGCGTGCATGCCATCTGGATGGCCTGCCTGTCCTGCGAGACAAGCCGCGAGTGGCGCCTGGCCGCGTCAGACGGTGGCGCCACCAGCCCGCGCTTCTCGCCAGACGGCAGATACGTCTACTTCCTGTCCGCCCGCGCCGGCGGCAACCAGCTCTGGCGCACGGATGTAAGCGCCGCGCATGCCGGTGGCGCGCCGGTGCAGGTGACGCATCTTCCGCTCGACATCGGCAGCTACCGGATCACGCCGGACGGGCATGCGGTGGTGCTCTCCCTGGCCGTGTTCCCCGATTGCCCGACACCCGCCTGCACCAAGCAGCGCCTGGACGCGCGTGCCGCGAACAGAGCCAGCGGCGTGGTGTACGACCACCTGTTCGTACGCCACTGGGACGAGTACGCGGACGGCACCCGCCACCAGCTCTGGCTGCTGAGGCTGAACACGGACGGGGTTGCGGGCGACGCGCAGCCGCTGATGCGCGGCTTCGACGGCGACAGCCCTGGCAAACCCTTCGGCGGCGACGAGGATTTCGCGATCTCGCCCGACTCGCGCACGCTGGTGTTCTCCGCGCGGCAGGCCGGCCACACCGAACCGTGGAGCACCAATTTCGACCTCTACCAGGTGTCGCTGGACGGCGACGGCGCGCGGCAGGACCTCACCCCTGCCAACAAGGCGGAGGACACCGCCCCGCTGTTCTCGCCTGACGGCCGCACGCTGGCCTACAAGGCGATGCGACGCCCGGGTTTCGAGGCCGACCGCTTCGCCATAATGCTGCGCGACGTGGCCACCGGCGCCACGCACGAACTGGCGCCTGGCTGGGACCGCTCGGCGGACACGATGCGCTGGTCATCCGACGGCAGGCGGATTTATGTGACCGCGGACGACACCGGCGTGCACGCGCTGTTCGCCGTCGATGCGCAGACCGGCGCGGTCATGCAACTGACAAAAGATGGCCATGTCTCCGAAATGGACGTGGCCGGCGGCACGGTGGTCTACGCGCGCGACAGCCTGGCCGGCCCCGCACAGCTCTCCATTGACCCAACTGCGCCGAAGCAGATCACCCACGCCAACACTGACAGACTTGCCGGCGTGACGCTGGCGCCCTACGAGCCGTTCAGCTTCACCGGCTGGAACGGCGAGACGGTGCACGGCTACGTCATGCAGGCGATGGACAGCCAGCCCGGCCGGAAATACCCGGTGGCGTTCCTGATACATGGCGGCCCGCAAGGCAGCTTCGGCGACAGCTGGAGTTACCGCTGGAACCCGCAAACTTACGCGGCCGCCGGCTACGCTGCGGTGTTCGTCGACTTCCACGGCTCCACCGGCTACGGCCAGGCCTTCACCGACGCGATCAGCGGCCATTGGGGCGACCGGCCGCTGGCCGACCTGCAGGCTGGCTGGGCCGCGGCACTCGCCAGGTACCCCTATCTGGACGCGAGCCGCGCCTGCGCGCTGGGAGCGTCCTACGGCGGCTACATGATCTACTGGGATGGCCGGCGTGTGGAACACGCCGTGGCGCTGCCTGGTGGATCATGACGGCGTGTTCGACAACCGCATGATGGGTTACGCCACCGAGGAACTCTGGTTCTCCGAATGGGAGAACGGCCACGCGACGCCCTGGGACGATCCGGCCGACTACGAGCGCTTCAACCCCGAGAAGCGCGTGGCCGACTGGCACGTGCCGATGCTGGTGATACACAGTGCCAAGGATTACCGCATCCCCTTGGAGCAGGGCCTGGCGGCGTTCACGGCGATGCAGCGGCGTGGCATCGCCAGCGAGTTCCTGACGTTTCCTGACGAGAACCATTGGGTGCTGAAGCCGCAGAACTCTGAGCTTTGGCAGAAGACCGTTCTGGAGTGGCTGGACCGGTGGACGAGGAAGTAGGTGAGATAGGGGAAGGTCTTGACCTGTAAGCAAGCGTGGGGCTCTGCCCCAGACCCCGCTGGGGCCTTGAGGCCCCAGACCCCCATCTGCCAGGCAGGCTGAAGTCAACGGTTCACAAAGATCGTCTCGCCTATTTCGGCAACACCGAAGCCTGAGCAGGAAATTGCATGATCAGACGATGCGACGAGTTGGAAATCCACAGATGCACCTTCTGCATGAAGTCCGCACCGATCAGCATCTCCTCACCGCCACCTTCCCCATCGCTGTCGTCAGTCAGCAGGGAACCGACATGCACGCGCTTGCCGGTGACGACCGCCTGATCGACGATGTCGACCGGCATGTAGTTCACCGTCAGGTCACCGATAACAACCTTGCTGAAGACATGCCTGAACGCGGCGACCTTTCCTGGACCGACACCCCCGATCATCTGATGGCCGGCAACGCGCAGGCCGCTCACGTCCAGGCCGAGCCGGTACGCCGCGGAACGAAACATCACGGTGTGCGGCGAACCGGTGTCGATCTCGGCTCTGACGGTTTTTCCGTCGACGCCGACGTCCATTTCCGCGACGCGGTTGTTGGCCACAGGCACCAGGCGCACGTCGTATAACGGTGGTGCAAGCGCCACCGCGGGTTTGTGGCAGTCTCCGTCCGCCTCGAAGATGATGGCGTGCTGGCCCACCAGGTCGAGGTCGACGTCATAAGCTGCCATCATGTTCATTCCGAACAGCCCGTCCGGCCCGGACTCGCTCACCTTGTCCAGGAAGTCGCTGCCGCCCAGCATCATGCCATCCGCGTTCATGTTGCCGACGCGCATGTGGCGCGCCCTGCCCCGCCAGATTGCCCGGCTGCCGCCCACACCGTAGCTGTCGGCACCCGTCTCCGACATCGACACGCCGAGCCGCTCAGCCGAACTCCGCTTCAGCATCGTAGTGAACGCGCCGGTGTCCAGGATGAAACGAGCCAGCTTGCCGTTCACATCCGCATCGAACAGCGCGTGTCCGCCTTCCATGCGCAATGGCAGAACAGCCACCGCGCCCAGCCGGCAGGCGGCACTTGCCTGTGCTGACAGCAGGGCAAGACACGCCGCAACCGGCCATTGGACACGCATACCGCTCAGTCCTGGTGCAATACCCAGCCAAGCGTAACAAGATGTCCGCACCGGCGAAAGCCTGTTCCGCCCTGGCTGTCAAATACCCCGCGCCTCCACCCTGGCCTTTACCGCGCGCCGCATCTTCGCCATGCCGCCGACCCAGCGATCATACGTCTCCGCCTTCACCTTCATGTAGTTGGCCACGTTCGGGTGCGGCAGGATCAGGAACTTGCCCGCACGCAGACCCTCCAATGCCGAGGCCGCCACTTCCTCCGGCGTCAGAACGCCGTCCACATCCGCGCCACCGAAGAAATCGCCCGACTGCACGAACGGCGTGCGCACACCCTGCGGACACAGCACGGAGACACCCACGCCGCGATCCTTCGCCGCGATCGCCAGGCTCTCCGCAAAGCCGATCGCCGCATGCTTGGTGGTGCTGTACGTCGCCGAGCCGACCTGGCTCAGCAATCCGGCGGCCGACACGGTGTTGAGGAACCAGCCGGATCTGCGCTCCATCATGCCGGGCAGCACGGCGCGCGCGGCGTAGACATGCGCCATAACATGCACCGCCCAGGCGCGTGCCCAGGCGGCGTCGGGTGCGGACGCCGCATTGTCGAATTCAGGATCGAGCGTGATCACACCGGCGTTGCTGCAGAACAGGTCGATCGGCCCGGCTTCGCGCTCCGTCTCGGCCACGACGCGCTGTATGTCGCCCTCTTGCGTGACATCACACGCGTATGCGGTGCCGCCGACCATCGCTGCGGTCTCTTCCGCGCCTGCTTCGTTCAGGTCCGCCACGCTGACGTGCCGCGCGCCTTCGGCCTTGAAAAGCTGCGCCATCGACCGGCCTATGCCGCTGCCACCGCCTGTTATGACGATTATCTTGTCCCGGACTTCCATCGGGTTTTCCCCTTGTTGGCAAGCAAGCAGTTTTTTTTTTTAAAAAAAAAACAAAA
>CAHJWU010000051.1 GCA_903643085.1 Rhodospirillales bacterium | reverse complement strand
GATCCAGGCGGCGCGACACCGCGTGGCCGACGACCTCGCCACCGGCGCGCTGGTGGAGGTGCTCGCCGGCTTCCCGCCAGCGCCCACCCCCGTCTCAGTGCTCTACCCCAGCCGCCGCCAGCTCTCGCCGCGCGTGCGCGTGTTCGTCGACTGGCTGATCGAGGTGCTCGGCCCGTTCACGCAAGCCGGGTGAGGCGCCGCGACGCCAACCGGCGCAGGCGGACGGCTCTGTTCGTGGTCACGGGTTGGTCCTCTCCTGCGCGCGGAGACCGCGCGGGTCGCTCGGTCGTCGATGCGGTCATGGGCGTCGGCCTTGCCGCGGACCCTCGTCCGGCGCTGACGCTTGCTCTTGAAGCCGGTGCGTTCCGTCAGGCGTACGCTACCCAGCCTCTCCAAGCCATGGCGACGTAGAACAGCTCGGCATCCTTGCGCAGGAACCATGCTTCGAGGGTCTCGACCCCGGCTCTGGCCCGAGCGACGACCGCATCGTCTGTAGCGGAGCGGCGCGCGTAGGCGGCATAGCGATCCAGCCTGAGCGGGATCGGCAGCTGCGCGGTCGATACACTGGTCGACAAGGATGAAGGGCGCTCCAGGCCTCAGCCGCTGCTGCGCCCCCTTCAGAAGGGCAAGCTTGCCTGCGTCGTCGGGCACGAGGCCGAGGACGAGAATACAGGTGCCAGCGTCGAACGGACCCTTCGGCGCGTCGGCGACCGTGCCACGGATGAGGCTGAGGCGGTCCCCGGCGACAGGTCCGGCCGTGGCGCGCGCAAGCTCCAGCATCGGTTCGGGCGGGATCGACGCCGACGAACCGCCACGCCGGCTCCACGCTCGCGACACGCGTCAGACCTGGCTGATCAACACCCGCTGTTCCACGACCTATACGAGATTCAACGTCTGTCTGTCTTGGAACGCAGGAGCGTGAACAGCAGGTCCACGGTGGCGTCGATGTCGCCCAGCCCTTTGGCGCCGCTCGCCCGTCCTCCGAGCTCCAGGTCGATAGCGCCGTGGATCGCGGCGTAGATCAGTCCGGTGAGGCCCACCGTATCGCCCGAAGGCAGAACGCCCTCGGCCTGGCAACGACGGACGATCAGGCTGAAGGCCTCGAACGAGCCGAACGCGGCGTCGCGAAGCTCGATGTCGGACGGCAGCCCGGGATCGCTGAACAGCAGGCGGTAGCGCGCCGGATGGCGTCGCGCGTAGTCGATCAGGGCGGCTGCGGCCCGCCGGACCGCCACCCCCGCATCGGAGACGGCGTCGGCCTGCTCGAACGCCCGGCTCAGGCTCCTGAAATCCTGCTCCGCCACCGCACCGAGGAGAGCGCTGCGGTCGCGGAAGTGGCGGTAGGGCGCGTTGTGCGAGACGCCGACGCGTTCGGCCACCGCCCTCAGCGTCACTCCGGCCTGCCCGCCGCTGTCCAACAGGATCGCGGCCGACGAGATGAGCTGCGACTTGGTCGTCCCGGTCATGGCGGCAGTCTGTAGCGCTCAGGTTGACAACGTCAACGCATGCGCCGACGTTGACGTTGTCAACAGGAGGCCACGCATGAGGACGGTTGTGGTGACCGGCGTGTCGACGGGCATCGGCCGCGGTGCGGCGGCCGTGCTGATCCGCCGAGGCTGGCGGGTCTTCGGCAGCGTCCGCAGGGACGCCGACGCGCGCGAGGCGAAGAGCGCCCTGGGCGAAGCGTTCAACCCGCTGGTGTTCGACGTGGAAGACGGCGAGGCCGTCGTCGCCGCGGCCGACCACGTCCGCGAGCGCCTGGACGGCCGCACGCTCGCCGGCCTGGTCAACAACGCCGGCGCTTCGTTCACCGACCCGCTGCTGGTGCAGAGTGTGGCGGATTTCCGCCGGCAGATCGAGATCAACCTGGTGGGCGTGTTCGCGGTGACGCGGGCCTTCGCTCCCCTGCTCGGCGCGGACCCGGCGCTGACCGGCGACAAGGGGCGGATCGTCAACATCAGCTCCGTCGGCGGACGCATGGCGCCGCCGTTCCTGGGCGCCTACTCGGCCGCCAAGCACGGGCTTGAGGGCTTCTCGGAGAGCCTGCGGCGGGAGCTTCAGCTGGTGGGCGTCGACGTGGTGATCGTGGCCCCGGGCTCCGTGCGGACGGCGATCTGGGACAAGGCGGAGGCCCTGCCGACCGAGCACCTGAAGGGCACGATCTGGGAGCGGCCGTTCCGCACCTTTACCGAATGGATGATCAGGAACGGTCGCCAGGGACTCACGCCCGAAGAGGTCGGCGAGGTCATCCTCAAGGCGCTGACCGCGGCGAGGCCCAGGGTGCGTTACACGGCGGTCAAAGGCGAGTTCACCAACTCCACGCTGCCGTCACTGCTGCCGCGCCGCTGGATGGACAGGGCCATGGGCCGAAAACTCGGCCTCTCGCGCAGCGGGTGAGGAGCCGCAAGCAGTCAGCCAAGCCGACTGACGGACGTGGTCGAGAGATTTGTGCGGCGTCGGCGCGAACATGCACGGATCAGCGACCGTCATCCGCCGACCCGGGGGGAATGGGTCGGATAGCGTCGTTTCGGCGTGCGAAGTCTGGCGAGTGAAGCTAAAATACTGAAAAGAGTGGCGTTCCCGGACCAATTTCAACGTCCGACCCTCAGTTTCGTAGTTCGAACGGCTGGTGCGGGTGGTCGGACTCGAACCGACACTCCTTGCGGAACCGGATTTTGAATCCGGCGCGTCTACCATTTCACCACACCCGCGCTGCAGCCGCCGAGGGCACGCCGCTCGCTGCATTGTCTGATTTCTAGCGTGTTTTCGCCGCCTTCGCGAGCCCGATCGCGCTTCACGTCGAACTTTTGATTCGAGTCACTTTTTCGACTCGTCCCGACATCCCGTCGCTCGGTAGACAAACCTCTTTTGGGCCTGCTGTGGTTACCACCTTACCACACCCGCGGGCCGAGCGTTCTACATCAGGGCGGGACAGGAAAGGAAGCCGTCCTTTTTGGGGGTAAACAGACCAGAACCGCCAGCCTGGTCAGCCAACGTGGCTGCGAAAGAACGGCGTGTTCTGCTTTCTTTGTTCACGCCCGCGTGAAAAGAGGAAATGTCATCAAACGGTGATGGTTCCGCCTTTCGGAAAGCGCGACACGTCCGCGGCCCGCCTCCGGGCCAAACCGCCTCCGCAGGGAAAACCTCAGCCATGACACGTAACCAGCGGTGGAAGTCCACCTGCGCGTTCGCCGCGATCACCGGTCTTCTCCAGCCAACCGCGCTGCTTGCCGCGGGTCAGCCGAGCGTCACGTTCGGGCCGCGATCCAGCGACCTGGTCGCCGCCCACATGGTCAGCCCGTCCAACGAGCCGTCGCTGACTGCCGCGGCAAAGCTCGCGCTGCTGCAGAAGAACATCAAATACGTCTTCATCCTGTTTCAGGAGAACCGTTCGTTCGACCAGCATTTCGGCACGTTTCCAGGTGCCAACGGCCTGTTCCCGGCGGCGAGCCAGCCCGGCTACAGCCAGCCGATCGTCAACACGGACGGCAGCACCGGCACGATTTCGCCGTTCAAGATACCCAGCACCGTCGTCAACACGGCGGGCAACACGGTAAAATTGTATCCCGCTGATACGGACAGCGTGGACCATTCGCACACCGGGATCGTCAACAGCATCGACTATGCCGGCGGCAAGACGCTGAACGACCGGTATGCGCTGAACGAGGAAGGCCTCACGACGGACAGCAGCGGTGCGATCGTCTCGCGCGCCACCGGCGCGCCGCTCTCCTCTCTGACGATCAGCACCGCCCAGAAGCAGAAGGCCGAGCTGGTGATGAGCCATCTCGATTGCGACACCATCCCGTTCCTGTGGCAATATGCCGACCGCTTCGCGCTGCTCGACAACTTCCACATGACGGTCACCGGCCCGTCCACGCCGAACGCGATCGCCATGATTGCCGGCCAGTCCGGCCTCACGCAGTGGGCGCTGCACCCGAGCGAGGCCACGATCAACACCAATGGCACGACGCTGGCCAGCAGCGGTGGCGAGCCGATGGTAGGCGATCCCGGTCCGTATGCCGGCTCCAACCTCGACCAGTCGCAGGTCAAGCCGCCGTACGGCCCGAACGACGAGTCGCCGGCCACGCCTGCGCTGAACCAGACATACGCATCGCTGCCGCTCTCCTTTATGGGCAGCAAGATCAACGACATCATCAAGTCGGACGAGAACCCGGCGCTCGATCTGACGGACGTGCAGAGCGACATCGCCACGATCTCGTCGAAGAACATGCCGGTGAACTGGGGCTGGTACCAGGAAGGCTACGACCACGAGCCGACCGACGGCACCGGCCCGACAACGAACGCCACCTACATCACCCACCACGAGGCGCCGCAGTATTTCGGCTATCTCGGCGACAACACGCGCGTGCTGGGCTCGAATTTGCACGGCCTGGGCGATTTCTACAGCACCATCAGCGCCGGCAAGCTGCCGGGCCATGGCGTGTATTACGTGCGCGGCGGCTACGGCAACAATGACGGCCTGGTGCCGGTCGATCCGACCGCCAGCATACAGGCGGCCTTTTCCGGCAGCGACGACCACCCAGGCTACTCCGACGCGCAGATCGCTGAAGCCCTCGTGGCAGACAGCGTGAATGCCATCGCCAACAGCCCGTACTGGGCCCACAGCGCCATCATCATAAGCTATGACGAGACGGATGGCCTGTATGATCACGTGCCGTCCAGCATACGCGTGAACGACAGTTTCGGCGAGCCGCTCTCCGGCGGTCCGCGCATACCCACGATCGTCATCTCGCCGTTTGCGTCGGTGCACGCGATCACGTCGAAATACGCGGAACACAGCTCGATCATCAGGTTCATCGACGAGCTGTTCAACCTGGTTCCGCTGCAGAACCTGCCCGACGAGGCGAAGGCGCGCGCCATCGGCAAGAAGTCGATCGAGCCGAACATGGGCCCGATCGATGGCGACGCGGGCATCAGCGACCTGTCGGAAGCTTTCGACAACGCCCGCCTGTCCGGCACTTCGGCGCCGCTTCCCGCGTCCTACGCTGTGATTTCGGACACGGCCGTGCATACCCTGCCGCATTATAACGGCCAGGGCTGCTACACGTTGAACATCGTGCCGACCGACTACCAGGGCGGCAAGCTGCTTGATCCGGCGCCGGCGGACTTCAACCCGCGTCCCAGCTCTTCGCCTGGAACACCTACGATTCCTGGCTGGACGCCCTGACCTAAGCAAGCAGTCCTTTTCTGCGCAGAGGACCAGGACACCTCCACTCCCTGTCGGTAGCCGTTTCAGCACCCACCGACAGGGAGCAAAAGTTTTCGCTTCTTTTCGCAAAAATAAACGCCTCCTTGCTTTCCGAAAGCCAACATGCGGACTCTCTTCCTGGCGTCAGTATTGCTCGCAACCGGCGCGCAAGCGGGCACCACACTTGATGCCGTCCGCAAGACCCACACGCTGAGCTGTGGTGCGATGACGGCGACGAACGACGAGACAAAAGACGACACGCACGGCGATACGTCCGCGTTCGGCGCCGACATCTGCCGCGCGGTCGCGGCGGCGGCGCATGCGGTGGTCGTTGTGCATGCGTTTCCCTCAGAGGAGCTGGCCTACAGGGCGCTGGGTGCCGGCACCATCGCCTTGTTCGTTGGCGGCTCGCCCGATCCGGGCCTGGCGCGACGTTACGGCGTGGACTACCTGCGTCCGGTGTTCTTCGATGGTCAGGGATTGCTGGTGCACAAGGACCGGGGCATCCGTTCCCTGCGTGACCTGGCCGGCAAGCACGTGTGTTTCATCGGAACCACGCAAGCCGAACGGCACCTGAACGATGCGACGCGCGCAGACGGCATCAGTATAGCGCCGTTCCCGTTCGAGGAGATAGGAGAGATGGAAGCGGCACTCGTTGGGGGTAGTTGCGATGCGGAGACGCATGACGTGACCAAGCTTGCGGCTGGACGCGCTGCTTTCCACGGTCGCGTGCATGATTTCGAGATCTTGCCGGACATGCTGAGCCTGGACCCGCTCTCGCCCGTGGTGCGGACGGACGATGCCGACTGGGCGCGTGTGGTGGATTGGGTGACGGCTGCTCTGGTGCAGGCGGAGATAAGCGGTGTCACGCAGGTCAATGCCGTGCAGATGCGGGCGAGCGCCGATACGGTCGTGCAGGAGCTGACCGGCGTTCACAGGGGATTGCAGTGGGGGTTGTATCTGGACGACGACTGGAGCCTGCAGGCGATCACGGCCGTTGGCAATTACGGCGAAGTCTTCGCGCGCGATCTGGGTGCACGTTCGACGCTGCGGCTGGAGCGGGGGGTCAACCGGCCTTGGACCGCGGGTGGGTTGTTGTGGGGGTTGGAGTAAGCCAAGTCCTGATCCTGCACGCCGGCCAGGCACGAGGCTAACCGACGCGCAGGTTCAGCCGCTCTGCTGCACTCGAATTCCTCCGACGCCGCAGATGCGGGGAGAAAAAGTTTTTTGGTCCTTTTTTTCAAAAAAGGACTGCTTGCTTCCTTTGTCATGAAGACACCGTGCGACGCTGGAGAGGGCGGCGCGCAGGATCACTGCCGGTTCCGGTCAGGCCCCGCCACTGGCTGGGTTGGCGGCGGCACGCGGTGAGGTGTTTTCGCGTCCGGATAGATGCGAACCCGTATCAGGTGCTCGGGTGCGGCGAACGGGTAGATGTTGCCGTGTAGCAGCGCGTAGATCAGCCAACCGTTGATGGCCAGGGTGGCGGCTATGGCGATCAGGTAACGCCGCGGCCGCTTAGCGGATTCAAGGTAGTTCATGTGCCAGGACTGGCCTCCAGCACGCGCCGTAACGCACCGGTCAGCGTGCTAAGCTCACCAGGCGTGATCGTGAAAGCCGGCGTCAGATAGACGATGTCGCGGAACGGTCTCACCCAGACACCCTGCGAGACGAGAGCGGCCTTTAGCGCATCCAGGTTGCCGGCACGCGCGAGCTGCACGACCCCGATGGCGCCGCATACCCGCACGTTCCGCACGCAGGGCAAGTTCGCGCATGCGGCCAGTTCCTGGCGCATCTGCGCGCCGATCGCGTCCACCTGCGAAAGGCGCGGCTCTTCCCCGAACAGGTCGAGCGACGCCGAAGCCGCCGCACAGGCCAGCGGATTCGCCATGTAGGTCGGCCCGTGCATCAGCGCGTGCGAGGGATCGTCCGACAGGAACGCCTCGAAGATGTGGGTGCGCGCCACGGCCGCCGAGAGCGCCATCGTGCCGCCGGTGAGCGCCTTGGACAACGTAATGATGTCCGGCACCACGCAAGCGGCCTCGCAGGCGAACATGGTGCCCGTACGGCCGAACCCGGTGAATATTTCGTCGAAGATCAACGGCAGGCCGTGCGCGTCGGCGGCGCGTCGGATGTGGCGCAGCACGGCGGCATCATGGAACACCATGCCGCCCGCCCCCTGCACCAGCGGTTCGACAAGTATGCCGGCCAGGACTGACGCGTGGCGTTGCAGGAAATCGTCGAATGCCGCCATGCTCTCGTCGTCGCGTGGGAGATCGAGTATCGCGTGCTCGGCGAGCAGGCCGGAAAACAAGGCGTGCATGCCCTCTTCGGGGTCGCAGACGGCCATGGTGGCGAAGGTGTCGCCATGATAGCCGCCGCGAAAGGCGGCGAAGCGCCGCCGCGTGCGCACGCCGCGATTGAGCCAGTATTGCGCGGCCATCTTCATCGCCACCTCCACGGCGACCGAGCCGCTGTCGGCGAAGAACACGTGGTTCAGGTCGCCGGGGAGCAGGGCGGCCAGGCGCGCGGCGAGGCGTTCGGCGGGTTCGTGCGTTAGGCCGCCGAACATCACATGCGGCATGCGCGCGAGCTGGTCACGCACGGCTTGCGCGATATGCGGGTGGTTGTAGCCGTGGCACGCCGTCCACCAGGAGGCCACGCCGTCGATGAGCGCACGTCCGTCCTCCAGCGTTATGGTGCAGCCTTGCGTGCTGTGGGCGCGCAACGGTGGCGGGGCGCCCTGCATCTGCGTGTACGGGCGCCATAGATTGGTCAGCAAGGGACGCCTTCTTTATGCGCGGCAAAACACGCCAGGTGACCCGTCATGTCAACTTTTCAAACGTACATCGCAGACCCTGTCCTGGCGCCCGCGGCCGGCACATGCGTGCCCCACCAGGCACCCAGACGCCGCAAATGCGAGCGGGTGGAAGCTGGTCCTCCATTTAAAAGCAGGCGTTCCTTATCCGGCCGTCATCCCCAGCCGATCCAGCAGCACCCTGTCCCGCTCGGCCGCAGGATTGACCGTCGTCAACAGACGCGGCCCGTAGAAGATCGAGTTTGCACCGGCGAGAAAACACAGCGCCTGCGCCTCGTCGCTCATCGCCTCGCGGCCGGCGGAAAGCCGCACGTAGGACGCAGGCATGGTGATGCGCGCAGCGGCGACGACGCGCACGAAGTCGATCGCGTCGATCGGCTCGGACTGCGCAAGCGGCGTGCCTTCCACCCGGACAAGCGCGTTGATCGGCACGGATTCCGGCGCTTTCGGCAGGCTGGCCAGCGCTGCGATCAGGCCGGCGCGGTCGGAGGCGTCCTCGCCCATGCCTACGATGCCGCCGCAGCAGATGTTGATCCCGGCGTCGCGCACGTGGCCCAGCGTGTCCAGCCGGTCCTGGTAGCTGCGCGTGGTGATGATCGCACCGTAATGCTCTGGCGAGGTGTCCAAGTTGTGGTTGTAGTAGTCCAGCCCGGCGTTCCGCAGGCGGCCGGCCTGCGGTGCGGTGAGCATGCCGAGGGTGACGCAGGTCTCCAGCCCGAGCGCGCGCACGCCTTCCACCATGGCGCAGACGGCGTCCAGGTCGCGGTCCTTGGGCGAGCGCCAGGCGGCGCCCATGCAGAAGCGCGAGGCGCCGGCGGCACGGGCTGCGCGGGCTTCCGCCAGCACGGCGTCCACGTCCATCAGCTTGCTGGCCGGCACGCCCGCCTCGTAGGACGCGCTTTGCGGGCAGTAGGCGCAGTCTTCCGGGCAGCCGCCGGTCTTGATCGAGAGCAGGGTGCTGATCTGCACGCGCGTGGGGTCGTGATGCGCGCGGTGGATGCTGGCGGCCTGGAAAACCAGTTCGGAGAA
The DNA here is from genome assembly GCA_903643085.1 of Rhodospirillales bacterium. Lineage (GTDB taxonomy): Bacteria > Pseudomonadota > Alphaproteobacteria > Acetobacterales > Acetobacteraceae > BOG-908. Next base: position 5,044 of record CAHJWU010000051.1, on the reverse strand, counting down.
CGGCAGGTCCATAAGGGCGCGTACGCTGCCGGCGGTCCAGGCGGGCGGGGGAGGGATGGCATTCATGGCAGCAGGTTAGCGCAGGATACGCGGGCCGGCTATCCGGAGAGGCACGCGGTCCTGCCAGTGCGGCTGCGCGCAAACAGCCAGTGCGACTTCGCCTGCAAACAGGCAAACGGCTCTCTCTTGCCTAGACCCGTATGGGCACCCCGGCCCGGTTCATGCTCGTCCGTATCGTCTGCAGCGTCTGCACCCGTGCCACGCCCGCAGCCTCCGTAAGCCGCGCCGTCAATTCGTTCTCCGCCCCGGTGCCGCGCGCCACCAGGCGCAGCAGGAAGTCTCCGCCGCCGCGTATCATGTGGCACTCGCGCACCTCGGGCCAGGTGCTGACCAGCGCCTCGAAGGCGGCCAGGGCGGCTTCCTTCTGGCTCTCCAGGCCGACGATGACGAAGAAGGTCACCTCCCAGCCCAGGAGCTGCGGGTCGGTGTCGGCGTGGTATCCGCGTATGATGCCCGCCTCTTCCAGGCGGCGGACACGGCGCAGGCAGGGCGGGGCGCTGATGCCGGCGCGGCGGGCGAGCTCCACGTTTGTCATCCGGCCGTCCGCCTGCAGCTCGGCCAGGATGCGCCGGTCGATCGCGTCTATCTCGGGGAGGGTGGCCGCGTCTTGCTTCATGTTTCTCGGGCGTCTCGGAGTCGCGTGGCTTCGGTCATAAGCGTGGCGTGCAGGGGAAGGAAGGCCCTCTTTTTTGCAAAAAAGAAGCAAACCTCTGCCGCCGCGCCGTCACAACGCTTCGACGCGTTCGTGAACGGCCGGGATGCCGCAAACGCGCGGAAGTGTTTCGCTTCTTTTTACAAAAGAGAGGGCGTTCCTTGCGACCGCCCTTCCGCCCCCCGATATTGCGACCTCCCAGCCATACGAGCCACGCACCCCGCCATGCCAGAAACCCACCGCACGAAACTTCTGGTGATTGGCGCAGGCCCCGCCGGCTACACCGCCGCCATTTACGCCGCGCGCGGCAGCCTGGAGCCGATCCTGGTGGCCGGCCTGCAGCCTGGCGGCCAGCTCATGATCACCACGGATGTGGAGAACTATCCCGGCTTCTCCAGCGCCATACAGGGCCCATGGCTGATGGAGCAGATGGCCGCACAGGCCGAGCACGTGGGCACGCGCATCATGAACGACCTGGTGATGGAGGTTGATTTCAGCCGCCGGCCGTTCCGTTGCGTGGGCGATTCGGGCGACATCTACATCGCCGATACCGTCATCATCGCCACCGGCGCACAGGCGCGCTGGCTGGGGCTGCCGTCGGAGAAAGCCTACCAGGGCGCCGGCGTGTCGGCCTGTGCCACGTGCGACGGCTTCTTCTACCGCGGCAAGCGGGTGGCCGTGATAGGCGGCGGCAACAGCGCGGTGGAGGAGGCGCTCTATCTGACCCACCATGCTGACCGGGTGACGCTGATACACCGCCGGTCCTCGCTGCGGGCGGAGAAGATACTGCAGCGCCGGCTGTTCGAGCATCCGAAGGTCGATGTGATCTGGGACCATGTCGTCGAGGAGATCACCGGCGGCGGCACGCCCGCCGTGGTGACCGGCATACGGCTGAGTCACCGCGAGACCGGCATCGAGCGCACGCTGGATCTGGACGGTGTGTTCGTGGCGATCGGGCACACGCCGAACACCGCTGTATTTCGTAATCATGTCGAGCTGGACGGCGAAGGCTACGTGCGCACGATCGCGGGCAGCACCCGCACCAACATCGAGGGCGTGTTCGCCGCCGGCGACGTGCAGGACAAAATCTTCCGCCAGGCGGTGACAGCCGCCGGAACTGGTTGCATGGCGGCGCTGGAAGCGGAAAAGTGGCTGACAGAGGTGGCTCCGAGTCCCGTGCTGGAACATGCCTGATGCGGCAGCGTCGCTGAACGAGGACCGCGGCGGGGCCGCCTGAAGGGATCTGAGCCATGGATTGGGACAAGCTCCGTGTCTTCCATGCCGTAGCGGAAGCCGGCAGCTTCACCCACGCTGGCGACACGCTGAACCTGAGCCAGTCCGCCGTGAGCCGGCAGATCTCCGCCCTGGAAGAAGCGCTGCAGGTGCCGCTGTTCCACCGCCATGCGCGCGGCCTGATCCTGACCGAGCAGGGCGAGAGCCTGAACCAGACGGTGCGCGAGGTGTTCGCCAAACTGGCGATGACCGAGGCGCTGCTGACCGAGAGCCGCGACAAGCCGGCCGGCAAGCTGAAGATCACCACCACCGTAGGCTTTGGCAGCAACTGGCTGGCGCCGCGACTGGTCCAGTTCCTGGAGTTGCACCAGGACGTAACCGTGAGCCTGCTGCTGGATGACGGCGACCTCGACCTCGCCATGCGCGAGGCGGACGTGGCCATACGCATGCACCCGCCCAAGCAGCCTGACCTGATACAGCGCCACCTCTTCGAGATCGAGTGGCACATCTGCGCCTCGCCTGAATACCTGGCGCGGGCAGGCACGCCGGCCATGCTGGAGGATCTGGACCGGCACAAGCTCGTCCTGTTCGGCGACTACCACCCGCCGGTCGGCGACATAAACTGGCTGGCCATGGTGGGGCGCCGCCCCGGCCAGCCGCGCCGCCCGGTGCTGGAGGTGAACAGCCTGTCCAGCATGGCGCAGATCATACGCGCCGGGCTTGGCATAGGTGCGCTGCCCGGGTGGATGGCCGCCGAGATGGACGGGCTGACGCGCGTGCTGGCCGATGTGCAGCGGCCGAAGGTGGATTGCTACTTCGTCTATCCGGAGGAGCTGCGGCATTCCAAGCGGGTGGCGGTGTTCCGGGATTTCCTGCTGGCGCGATTGCAGCAGCGGGTGCACTGAAGGAAAAGCAGGCAACGCCTTCTTTTTTGCAAAAAAGAAGCAAAAAACTTTTGACTTCCGCATTTGCGGCGTTCGTGCTTCAGGACCAACCCAAGCGACGCGCCAGCACGCAATGTGGGTTTTCCGCATCTTTTAAAGGACGGCTTCGCCCGCCGTTCACTTCGGCCCGTTCGTCAACGCTTTCGACAGAGCTCCCAGATACCGCTGCTCGCGCAGCGCGGCGGTACGCGCCTCCTCCGAGCCGGCCATGACGAACACCGTATGCGGGCTCGTCGCGCGCAGGTCGGTCACCGGCGCGCCGATCGCATCATCGCTCAGAGCCTGCGCGCCGAGCTGGGCAAATTTCCAGCCGCTTCCGTCTGGTTGCGCGAGCAGAATCACGTTGTCGCTCCGCTCCTGTCTGGCGTGTGTGACGATGGCAAGCGGCACCGCCGGTTCGGGCGCTGCCTCGCCCTGCTTCATCAAACCCACCTGGACCGCCAACTGATTGGCGGCCTCGATGCGCGGCACGCGATACATTTCGAACGCGGCGAGGGCGCGATCGAAATCGGCACGCCTCTGCCGCGTGTCGGCTGGCGGCGCGTAGAGATCCTGCCCGGCGCGCAGCGTGAAATCCACGTGCATGCGCCAGCTTCCTGCGGGCAGGTCGCGCGACCCGAGCGTCCTCATCGCCTCGAAGCTCGCCTTCACGCCGCTGACCTGCAGGTAGCTGGGCTCGGACTGCGCCACGTAGGCGGCAATGTCGGCGTCGGTCGGTCGTTTTGCCGACGGCCCGCAGCCGGAGAGGGCGGCCAGGGTGAGCAGGGTGGCGGTGGCGCGTGGGGGCATCGGGAGACCTCGTGACGATAGGCAGAAAGCAAGGCCGCCTTTCTGGAAGAAGAACCGAACGTTTGCCGGCTGTCGGCAGCTCAGCGGCCAGGTCCGCGACAGCCAAACAGAATTCTTCGCCGCTTCTTTTCAGAAAAAGGCCTTGCTTCCCTTACTTACGCCGTGCCGCGATCTCCCGATAGAACGCCTGCTTGCGCTCTTCCTCCTCCGGCGTGCGGAACCGCCGCACCAAATGATGGATGTGCGGCCCGCCGCGCGGCAGGCCAAGCGCGGCCGCGTCCAGAGGCAGGCTTTTGTGCCCGGTGCCCTGCACCGTCTCGTGCACGGCGCCGCCGTAGCGCACGCGGTGGTCCGGCGTGTGGCGCAACAGGCGCACCTGGCGGTCAGGATAGGCGATCATGCCGCCGGACTTGTCGGCGCCGGGGAAGTTGTAGCGGGGCAGGGCGAAGGCATCCACGCTGGCATCCTGCCCGGCCCGGGCCAGCAACGCCAGCAGGGGCGCATGGTCCTCGGTGACCAGCTCCTCGTCGGCGTCCAGCATGAGCACCCATTCCACCCAGTCGGGCACCATGGCCAGCGCGGCGTTGCGCATTGCGGCAAAATCGTCGTCGAACAGCGTGTGGTCGCGCTGCGCGTGGGCGTAGGGCACCCCGCTTTCGTCCAGGAAAGCGCGCGCGGCGGCGTGTGTGTCGTCGCGCGAGCCGGTGTCCAGCACGGCGTAGAAGCTGGCGACAGGCTGCGCGCTGGCCAGCATGTTGCGCACGCAGACGGCTTCGTCGCGCACGATAGCGGCAATGGCGAGCGCGGGGTAGGCGCCGCGGGCGGGCAGGGCCGACCTGCCCGCAGGCGGCGTGTAGGTGACGGGCAGCATCCAGCCGCCGACCTGAAGCAGGGTCAGGCCATGCCAGGCCAGCGACTGCTCACAATGGTGTCGGCTGCGTAACTCGGCTTCCAGCGCGGCAGGGTCGAAGCCGTCCTGCGCCGGGCCGAGCACGACGAGGGTGCGCTGGGCAAAGCCGGCGCGCAGGGCGTCCATCCACGCGGCGGTGGCGGCGTGGTCCAGCAGATACAGCGCGTCGACCGGCCGGCCGAGGGTTGCCAGCAGGGCGGCCACCTCCTCCGGTCCGGCATGCAGGCGAAACACCGCAGTGCCGTCGGGCAGGCTGGCCATCACCGGGATTGCGGGCGGGAACCCGGCACACACATGCAGGATGGCGGCTTCCGGCTGGCCGAACGGCGCCAGGTCCGCCAGCGACAGGCCGGGCGATGCGCCCACGGCGACGGCGAGGCTGGCACGGTCCTCCGCCCCGAAGCGTCGCATGCCGGCAGCCAGCGCGGGACTGGCCGGGGGGACGGCGTGGGGCGG
>CAHJWU010000050.1 GCA_903643085.1 Rhodospirillales bacterium | reverse complement strand
ACAGCCGCCGAAACCGTCAAGCAGTAATCCCGCGGTGTCCCTCGGACGCTTACAGTAGAAGAGGATGGCGGCCGACACGTACTTGACCCCGTTTTCGCGCACTTCGACGTCGCCATACTCGAGCACGCGGTCCGGGTTGCGCGCCCGCGGCTGGCCGGCGCCCGAAATGTTCGACGGTCTCGCTCCCGGTAGCTGGCCCAGGGAGGTTGATGCTGAGCGTGAGGCGGTGCGGGCGCGCCTAGTCGACGAGCTGCCATCAGCGGCGCGTAGCCTGCTCTATCGACTCTCGGTCCTGTCCGGGCCTTTCGATCGAGCGCTTGCGACCGCCTTAGGAAGAGCAAAGCCGCAGATTGGCGAGCCGGGAGCCGCTCTAGACGTGCTCGTTGGGCCTTGAATCGAATCCAGGGATCGCGACCGAATGAGGTTTTCGCCGCTCGTGGTCGAGGAGGGCGCTAACGTTCTTGGTGTAGACGAACAGTCCACAGCCAACTCGGCCGTTGTGGAGGAGCTCATAGGCCGCACTGCCCTGGACGCCGACCAAATTCCTCAGGTACTCACGTCCTCTTTAGACTAGTATATAGGCATGCGCGCGGGCTTGAGGTTGTCGCTTTCGCGGCCATGAGCCTTGAGGCCGATAGAGAGAACCTCCGAAGTGTTTTCCGCGTGCTGGCGATTGCGCGGCTACGCAATCGCCATCGGGCGGGGCATCGTGCGGGTCGATGTGTCCGGGGATGGCGGCAGGACTTGGATGCAGGCCGCGCTGGAACATCAGAAGGGTGCGCCCTGGAGCTGGACGTTCTGGCAATGCAGCCTCGATCTCACGAAAGGCGCGCATGACCTCGCCGTGAGGGCGTGGGACTCCGCAGGCTAGACCCAGCCAGCACGCGCCCATGACACTTGGAACTTCAAGGGATATCTGAGTGCGTCCTGGCACCGGGTCCCGGTCACGGTCGCCTGAGCGCCGTCCGCGGCAGATGATCGCGCCCATTCTGCCGGGCGGGATGCCGCGTCGTTCTGGTTGGCCGTGGTGTTCACGGGGGTCGGCACCGGCCTGGGTGCCGCGGCCCTGACCGGGTTGCTGGCGTTGGTCCAACATATGGGCTGGGCAGGTTTCGGCATCGACCTGCTTGAGGCGGCAACACGCGCGCCCGCCTGCCTGGTGGCATGTGATTACGCTGCTCAGCGCCGGCGTGCTGACAGGCTCCGGGCAGTTCCTGCTGGCCGGGCTGTCGAGTGCGAACAGCATCGACATCACCACCGCCATCTGATTTTACGCCGGACGGCTGCCAGCATGGCGCACGCTGGGCAAGGGGTGCTGTTGGTGCTGATCGTCGGCATGGGCGCGTCGCTCGGGGGCGCGGGGGCGCCCAAGCAGACTGGCAAGCGGCAGCTGCTGTGGCTGGCCACCTGTCACCGGCACCTCGAAGGCCTTGAAGATCTTGAACGAGGGGATCGCGCCGAGGACAGAAACACGATCCGGGCCGAATCCAGCGTCCAGACGACGATGTCGCGTCGCTGGTGGCCTGGGACGCGATGAACGTCAGACGCCGCTCTGGACCACCGGCCGCCGGCATGACGTAGACATCGCTCGTGCCGCCCCGCCGCGCGGTGAACGCGATCCAGCGCCCGTCGGGAGACAGGCGGGGAAAATAGACGCCGCCGGGATCATGCGTCAGTCGTGTGGCGGCACCGCCGCGTAGCGGAACCGTCCACAGGTCACCCCGCGCCACGAACGTAATGCTGGTTTCGGACCTGTTGGGAAAGCGCATGAAGGACGCGGTCTGAGTTGACGATGCCCACGCTGGCGTGGACAGGGCCAGCAAGTAGAACGTGCAGCCGGCAACGACGCGTGGGAGAGCGTGCGCCACCAGCATGCGAATGCGCTTCTTCATTGTGCCTCCAGAGGGTTGGTCGCCATGCGGCCGTTACCGGGCGTCGCGATTGGTCGCGGCATTGGCCGCGGGAGAGCGTCGTTCGTCACTGCTTGGCTTATCTCGGCAGCCGAGACGAGCAATCGCGATGCGGAAAAGCGTCTGCTAGATAGCACCCCGCGCAGAAAGGTGCATGGATTCGAACGTTCCGGCCGGTGACGCGAGGCTTGGCGATATCGTAATCCCGCGCGCCTTCTATGCTAGGCATCCTGGCAGCACTGACTTTGCGACGGTCGAATCATCCACGGCCCGTGTGCGACAGTCGATCCCCGTCCGAAAGGGACACGCCGCTCAGGCACTCGCAAGAGGCACGCAGCCTGTCTTGCCGTTCCAAATCGAGCACGGCGCCGCTCGGCCGCTTCGGGCGCATGTGGAAAAAGTAGCCTCCGGTCACCTCGGTATGCGGGTCCTCGCCGGTCGCCATCCGCCTGGGTGAGGTGCGCCGCCTGCAGGTCGCCGGTGGCGCGCGGGCCGCCCATCCTGGTGGCCACCCAGCCGGGCTCCAGCGCGTTGCTGCGCACGCCCGGCCAGCGCCGGGCGACGGCGCAGGCCAGCAGCGCCACATGCAGCTTGGTGTCCGAATAGGCCTGGTTGCCGCGCCAGGGCCGCCGCTCCCAGTTCAGGTCGTCCAGGCTGGCGTCGCCGCGGCGATGCAGTTCGGAGCTGACATACACCAGGCGCGCCGGCCGCCCGATCCAGGCCGTGAGCAGATAGGGCGCCAGCGTGTTCACTGCGAAGACATGCGCGAGTCTGTCCTCCGTCTCCGCCCGGCGGCGTTCCCGGAAGCCGACCGCGGCGTTGTGGATCACCGCGTCCATCGGCCCGATCGCGTTGACCTGGTCCGCCACGCCGCGGACCTCCGCGATGCGCGAAAGGTAAACGCCCAACTCCAACATACTTTGCAAACCACGCGTCGACGTGGTGTCGGTTATTGTCACTTTACGTGCTCGACAAGCACTCCCGGGCAAGAAAAATGGTCAGGGTGTTTTGTCGCCTGCGGCTGAAGCGGGCACGCTTTACATCGTTGCCCCTCGACATGCCTCGCTGTTCGACCTGGGTATTGTAGCATTCCACTTCATCTGCCCCATCAACTGGCGTTCCGAGCACACTAAGAAGAACGCCTGCAGCAGCAGCAGCGCGCGCAACAGTTTCGGGCGGGATCGAGGGACGGCCCGTGTTGGCGTAGAGCGTGTCGAACCGGTCCGACAGCCGCGCCAGCGCCGCTCGCACAGGTGCAGATCACCCGCAGCGTATGATCTGTGGGAGGCGGCTGTCCGGCCGCACGTAGCTGAACAGTCTCTCCTTTTGGTAGTCCGCGCCGCGCATCGGGTCCTCGGGAGTTTGCCTACTCAGGGAATCGATACGAGCGCATCGCGACAGAGGGTTGTTCAGCAGCGTGCTAAAAATGTCGGCAAGCAAGTTTTTCTTTGGATTGCCGGCGTTGCCATCGAACACATGAAAATAGGCTTGGCTAAGTTCGTTTGTTCCAAGTCTGGTCACTTACAGAGAAGTCGGTGCGCGAGGGGTAACGAGTCGTTGTGTTGATTATAGGATCGGCCTCAGTCAGACTCATCCAATTTTCCGAAATGCGCTATATCGCGTTGTAACTTTGTGAAAGGGTCAAAACCGGTTTCGGTGAGGATGCCTTGCAGCAGAGCGTGATTACGTCGTTGCGCCTCCTGGCTCACTGGCAGTCCACCGAAACTGTGATAGCGAATGGCACCCGATCGGTCACGCATGGGCAGTACGCGAGACCGGGCATGCCCGTTGGCACTGAAGGGGATGTCCAGCGTGCCGCTGGCAAACCCACGTACGGCCGCCTCATAGGGATCGCCAGCTGAAAGTATGGGAGCTACGATGTTCTCGACTTCGGCACATATCGCGTCACACTCCTCGGCGATTTCGTCCTCCGGCAGTGCCACTGCGTCAAACAATCGGGAGGTCGCCATGCGCGCCGTCCAGATACCTGAGATATTTGCCTGCACCGAAGGGATGCCGCGGGCTTCGTCGTAGGTCTTGTTTATCAGCTTTGTGGCGCGGCCTTTCACCGCTGTCAGGGCGCCGAAGAAGATCAGCGCTTCGGCATTGTGTCGTTTCGCCGGGAAAACGCCCATGAACTCATGAAATACCGGGTAGACTTCGACGCCGGCTGGCAGGTGTCTCGATGCCAGAACACGAATGGCGCGCAAGGCTGCCACATCCTGTATGAGGTGACCGCTCTGGCAATAGGCGACGGAAAGACAGCGCACCCCTTCCTTCGCCGAAAGCAGCGCTTCTATCAGCGTCATCGCCAGGCTGATGGAGGGAGGGACTAGCACGCCAGTGAGGGTGCCAAACAATTCCCGATCAACGATGATGCCCTGATCCGCCAGCGCCCCGCACACATGATCGACATGGCGCCAGCAGGCCAGCGAATGAGAAATCGGCACATCCTTGCAGTATGGAAGATTGTAACAGATACCTCCACCTTCGAACGAGGTGAAGCCCGCGGCGAGTGCCACATCGAAGAGAATACGTGGATCCGGTGAGCCGTGACGGATTTCGATCGGGGCATTGACCGCCATGTCGATCTCCCGTGCCAGCTTCCAGCCATGGGCCACCAGAGGATAGCCGTTAAGCTGTCGTGGATCGGCCACCAGAACGTTCCGCGCGGTATCGAAACGCAATAAGCGCGTATGTGAGTCAATCGTCAGCGTCAGAACGTCCGGCATCGCTTTATGCTCAAGCTGGATCAGCAGGTCCTTCATGGTCTCCTGCGCACCGACACCACAGCGTGGCTGTATCAGCAAACGGCCGGAAGCATCGGCGGCTCGGAGCAGGCTATGCACCGTCGGCTTTCGCTGCACCTTGATGTAAGACACGACGTCATCGAATGCCGGGAGTCCGAGCGACTGTGCGTCGGGCGCTGCAAGAGTTATCCGTGACTGCGCCATCAAAGTATGACGTCAGCCAAACAGGACTGGACCGTTTCAGCCTGTTGTGGTGAGACAAAGCCGGGCGCTGCGGCTGGTTGCGGATAGAGGCGGTCGAGAGATTTCTGTGCGAAGTCGACGGCGTCTTCTTTATCCAGGATGTGACGGGTAACATCACGTGGGCCGTCGAAGATGCTGATCAGGCAGACTGGACGAACCAGCGCAGCGATCCCGAGTTGCGCCAGAAAGGCCGCGGGTTCGAAGAAGCCGCAGGTCACGACCGGATCCGGTGTACCGGCAACTTCGATGATCGGAACACCGGCGTCTCGCAGAGCGGCAACGGCGCGCATGACATCACCGCGTGCAAGGACCAGGCTCTGGGCACGGCAGTCGAGCACGACGGCCCTGGCGGACGCGAATATACCGCCGGCCTTGCTGACCCGCGTGCCGCGGCAGAAATCATCCTTGTTTGCACGGCAGACTATATCCACCGCATGGTCACGTGCGTAGCCGACAGCGCCGTGATGTAGCACCTTGGCGCCGCTGCGTGACATGTCGATGACGCTATCGAACGTCAAATCTCTGATGAGCTGCACACGATCCAGCAGATTCGGATCACCGCTGTAGACGCCGCAGACATCGGAGAATATCTCGCACTCTGAAAGGCCGAGAGCCGCCGCGATGGCGATAGCGGTGAGGTCCGAACTGTTCTTGCCCAGCATCGTCGGCCGTCCGCAAGCATCCACGGCCTGGCCACCGGGAACGATGACAATCCGGTAGCGATCCAGGCTTTCCCGCAACGGCGCGGCATCCACCGCGATGAGACGTGCCCGGTTGAAATTGTCATCGGAGCGGAACCCGACCTGCCACCCGGCCAGCGAGGTGACCGGCAGTCCGCGGCCTTCCACCGCCAGACGCAGCAAAGCAGCGCTGAGCGTGTCACCAAGGGGTAGCAGACCGTCCATCGCCTCCGGGGAGGCAGAACTGGTCAGCTTACCCGCCAACTTGCGCAGCCGCTCCGTGAGCCCCGCCATTGCGCTGACCACGACGACGAAACGGTCCTCAGACTCCGTCAACTCATCTTGCAGAAAAGCTGCCATGGCGGCGTAGGCTTCGATTTCCGGAAAACTTGAACCGCCGAATTTCAGAACCCGTATCATTGCGCTATCCCGCCTGTGCACCACACTATGCGTGACATCACGGCCGGGGTCGACTCAGGGAAGGGACGGCGGGCCGCCGCCACCACACCTTTCCTCTACAGAGCAACGACGTAGGCTCTGCTGCTACCGAACGAGTTCTTGCGCAGTAACCTTTCCTTTCGCAGCGTATCGAGACGCTGACCAAGCAGGTGCGGCGACCTGACGATGGCCGTGATCCCCAGTGAGAGGAAGCGGCTTTCCACGTCAGGAGCATCCAGGCCACCAACTGTCAGGTTGCCGCCCAGGAAAATCGGGCACGTTACCTGATAAGCCTCCTTCAAAACAGCGAGCTCTTTGAGGTCTTCCTCGGCGTGCCCGTTGAGACTGCCTATCGCAATCGCCAACGCAGCCGGATACATCTGGTAGGTCTGCATGAAACATTCGACCGAAGTGCAAACGCCAAGATTTATGACGTGGAAACCGAGGCCTTGCAGATAAAGGCCGATCATCTGGTTCGCGACGACATGGCAGTCACTTTCGGCGACGCCCAGGATGACAAGGCTCTCCATAACCTCCATCCTGGCGGGCGTTCCCCAAGCCGCAACGATTCCGAGCCAAAGCTCAGCCGACGAAGATTTATGCTTGAACAATACGCCGCGTCAAGTTCTAATCGGTAAGCGCGGCTGAATACCGAGCAATGAAGATTGGCCGGCGCGCTCGTGCCATTCTTCAGCCTGCCAGTCTTCAGCGTCCTATTTTTTAGCGTGCAGGTTTACCGAATTAATCTAAAATGCGCGAGAGCGCAGAAAGGCCACGAACGCGTGTACTCGTTTTTGGAGGCTGCATCGACGCCCGACGTCACAGAGTGGCCACAGGACGGCTTCCCGGTCATCCGAACCAGCCTGCCCGGGCCGAAATCGCAGGTATTGCTGGCGCGTCAAAACGAACGCGAATCAAACGCGCGGACCTACCCGCGCCGTCTTCCGATCGGCATCGCCCAAGCATGCGGGAGCTATCTTCTTGATGTTGACGGTAACGTCTTCATCGACTTTCTCAACGGCGCCGGGGCCCTGCCACTTGGCCACGCCCATCCCCGCTTGCTTGCGGCCGCGCATCGGCAACTCGACAGCCTGACCCATGGCCTGGATTTTCCGACGCCGGCAAAGACGATGTTCACCGACGAGCTGTTCGGCATGCTGCCAGACTCTTTGCGTGGGCAGATGAAGGTTCAATTCTGTGGACCGACCGGATCTGACGGCGTGGAAGCCGCTCTCAAGCTTTGCAAGACAGCAACGGGCCGCTCAGACGTGGTCAGCTTCACAGGTGGCTTCCACGGCAGCAGCCATAGCACTATGGCGGTGACCGGCCTGCGTTCGCCCAAGGAAACATTGCCCAACCTGATGCCAGGAGTCCAGTTCTTTCCATATGCCTATTGCTACCGTTGTCCACTCGGGCTCACACCGTCCCGCTGCGAGATCAACTGCGCCATGCAGCTTGAAATCATACTCGACGATGCAAATGGCGGCGTGCGGCTGCCCGCGGCAGTCATTCTGGAGGTTGTGCAGGGCGAAGGTGGCGGCATCCCGGCACGCGCGGAGTTCGTGCGCGAGGTGCGCCGTATCACCCGTGAGCGCGCAATCCCGCTCATCATTGATGAGATACAGAGCGGGTGCGGCAGAACGGGGCAGTTCTTCGCCTTCGAGCACTACGCGATAGACCCCGACGTCATCGTTCTCTCCAAGGGCCTGGGCGGTTTGGGCCTGCCGATCTCCGTGGTCCTGTATCGGAAGGAGCTTGATACCTGGCAACCCGGCGCTCATACGGGGACCTTCCGTGGCAACCAGCTGGCGTTCGCCGCAGGAGCGGAAATGCTGAGGATCATGCGCAGCCAGGACGTTTGCGGCCAGGCGGGAGCATCGGGCGCTCGCGCGCTCGCGCGCCTGCGCCAGGAGACACTCGGCTTGCCTTGCGTAGGTGACGTCCGTGGCCTCGGGCTGATGATCGCCATCGAGATCATCTCACCAACCTCCGGCCGCGGTGACCCTTTACTGGCGGCCGCGGTCCAAAGCGACGCTTTCCAGCATGGCCTCATCTTTGAACTTGGTGGCAGAGATGATTGCGTCATACGGCTGCTGCCTGCTTTGACGGTGGAAGCGCAAGTGCTCGATGCTGCCCTGGACATCCTGATTGCCAGCATCAGCCGCCAAGCCGCCCGACTTGCCGCATAGCAAAGCGACTGTCACCTTTCGGTGCCCGAAGGCACACGCTTGAGTTTGTATTGCAACAACCGGAACGGCGTGTATCTATGCTCAACGGGTCCGCGCGCTGGTCATAATGTGCGGAAGATCGCATAAGCGCAAACCTTGGGTGGGAGCCGCAGAGACCTATGCCTGACATTGGCGCATCGACTCTCGACAGAACGGCACGGGCTTCCACAATCGAGTCCGAAGTTCGATTTTATAGCCGACATTTCCCCACCGTATTCAAGCGTGCCACCGGCTCCTTGCTATACGATATGGATGATCGGCGTTACATCGACTTTCTCGCCGGCGCCGGCTCCTTGAACTACGGCCATAACAATCCACACCTGCGCGCTGCGCTTATCGCCTACCTGAACCGCGATGGCCCGATCTCCGTGCTTGACATGGAGACGGAGGCAAAACAGGCGTTCCTCGAAACCTTCTCCGCTATCGTGCTGCGGCCGAAATCACTTTCCTACAAGGTGCAGTTCTGTGGGCCTACCGGAACCAATGCGGTTGAAGCAGCCCTTAAGCTCGCCCGCAAGATTACCGGGCGAACCGGCAGTATTGCCTTTACCGGCGGCTATCACGGTATGTCGATGGGGTCGCTGGCTGCGACAGGAAACAAGGGCAGCCGGCGCGGTGCGGGCGTTCCTCTTTCCGGTGTCACTTTTGTACCGTTCGAGTACGGCCCGATGGGGACGTTCGATTCCGCAGCTTTCATCGACCATCTGATCAGTGATCCCTGCTCAGGCGTCGATATGCCAGCCTCGATACTTCTGGAGACGGTGCAGGCCGACGGTGGGATAAACGTAGCTTCTGCCGCTTGGCTGGAATCCATCTCCGATCTGTGCCAACGCCACAAGATCATATTAATACACGATGACATACAAGTAGGGTGCGGCCGCGCAGGAACCTTCTTTTCCTACGAACGGGCGAAGGGGATTACTCCGCCTGACATCATCGCTCTTTCTAAGTCGATCAGCGGCTTCGGGCTCCCCTTGTCACTCTTGCTGATCCGACCTGAGCACGATGTGTGGGCGCCAGGTGAACACACAGGCACGTTTCGGGCTAACCAGGCGGCCCTGATCACCGCAACCGCTGCCCTCGACTATTGGCGTGATGATTCGTTCAGTCGAGAGATCATGCGCAAACAGAGCAAGATCTCGGCTGTTCTCGAGAGCACAGTGCGCCAATTGGAGCCGAGGATCTTGATCCGCGGCATCGGCCTGATCTGGGGAATAGATTTTGCACCGCTAAAACAACCCGATTTCGCGAGGCGAATAGGAGAGAACTGTTTCCGGCGCGGGTTGATAATCGAGTGTTGTGGGCGCAATAGCAGCGTGTTGAAATTGCTGCCGCCGCTTCTCGTTGAGGATGAGTTGCTAGACGAGGCTCTCGCGATCCTGCACTTGGCCATACGCGAAACATGCTAGAGTCGGTATCAGCGTCTGATCGCGGCGGGCAAAACTATCTGCTATAGACCGCTTGAGGGCGCGAATTTCCGGCAATCGGCGATGTCGAGGAAGGACACGGCCGCTTTCATTGTAACAACCACCTTGCGATCGCCGCTATAGGGCTGACGCCCGTGCGCGATGCGCATGTTATCCACCATCAGCACATCACCGGAATGCCACGCGAAAAAAGCGGTTTCCACATCATAGGCATCATCCAGAACCTGTAAAGTCTCGTCCTCGATCGTGGATCCGTCGCCGTAGTAGGTCGTCGACACATACTCGTCGTCATCGAGCCCTTCCAGCGCCTCTTTCAAGACTGGTTCAAGAGAGTGTGGATTGAAGAAGAGGCCATGATTGAACCACAGCAGATCGCCGGTCTTCGGATGTCTCGCCGTCGCCCAGCGCCGATAACGTATCGTCAGCCCATCTTCCGTCCATTCTGGCTGCATATGGTTGGCGAGACAATACGCCTCGAGATCGCGCCTGCCGTCGACGTTGAAAGCTGCTTGCCAGGATATCGCGCTATGGGCGAAGAAATTCCGTCTGTACAGAAACCCTTGTTCCGAAAATCGATCGAGCACGTGCTTTGGAAGCCTGCGGTATACGCCCCGGCAATCCGCAAGTGGCGTGGCGCCGCCTTCTGCAGGCGCAGTCATGCAATGGAAGAAGAGATACATCGGCCAGCTGGTCACGTGCGAGTTCTCGTTGTGCACGTAAATCCGGAACGCCTTCGGATACTCCGTCGACGTAAAGGTGTTGCCGGCAACGTGCTTGCGCGGCGTTGCCGCCTCTCTGTAGCTGACGAAATCCGACCCTGTCACCTGATCGGCGAAGGTCTCGAGATCATGCGTATCGGCAATATCAAAATTGCGAAACAAAATGGCGCCGTGCTGAAGAATGAGATCGTTCACGGATTGGCTGTTCGCGCGCGCCCAGGCGGCAAGACTGCAGCGCCGGCCCGGGCTGATCATCAAGCCCCAGGAGCGGTCAGGCCAGAGTGGTGTCATCCGCACGACATCGACTACTTCATGGGTTAACATCAGACACCTGTAAGAGTGATCTCGGCCACCGCTGGCGCGAAGACGCGGCCCGACTGTTCCTTTTGCGGAAGATCGCACCTGCACATGACAACCTCGAAGGCAACATGATCCGTCAAGGATCTAGAATTAGTCTCGAAACCAAGTTGCCAGAGCGGCTACATGCACGTTGCGCAGGTTTGTGACGTTATCGCGATCCCTGAAAGACGCTTGATATCCTTGCTTCAACCCTAGTTTCCGAAAACGAATTGGGCAAGCGGTAAAGTTTTTCGAAGGAATAATAATCATTGGACGCGGTCCCCTATTGTCGCTATCAATTCCTGCGATGAGGCCGCAACCATCTATGATGGCCATGTCGCAAGACAAGGCTTGCGACAGCTTCCTGTGGTCGGAGCAGTGTGTTGACAGCTGTGACACGCCGGGTCGGGAGCGCACCATCGGCATGCATTGTGCGCCGCAATAGGGATCTCGCCGACCCCGGAGCAGGCTTGCACGGGGCTCGATGACCGCCCTTTGGTGGCCGACTGGACGAACAACCCGCTGGAAGCCGTGACGGTGCATTCTTTGGACAAGCAGTGGGGATCGCAGTCAGGAGACAGCGCGGACGAAAGACGTCCCGGCTGGACTGCCGCACGGCCTTCGCCGCAGAACCTGGCCGGCCTGTTCGAAAGCCAGGTTGTGCGCAGCCCCGGGTCCGTGGCTATCCGCCACAGGGACACCTGCCTGAGCTATGGCGAGCTGAACGAGCATGCCAACCGGCTCGCCCGTTATCTCATCAAGCAGAATGTCGGGCCAGAGGACATCGTGGCGGTTTGCCTGCCGCGTTCACCCGAGCTTATCGTAAGCCTGCTTGGGATCCTGAAATGCGGTGCTGCCTATCTGCCGCTCGACCCGAACTACCCGCCATCCCGCCTGGCGTTCATGCTGGAAGATGCACGGCCGAGCTTCGTCATCGGCACGGCGGCCACCACCACCGAGATTGGCGGCCGATACCCGTCGCTGCTCCTGGATAAGTCGTTTCTGGCCGACGCCGCTGACTTGTTCGAGGCCACAGACCCGCAGGACGCGGATCGTGGACGCCCACTGCACTTCAGCAATTCCGCCTACCTCATTTACACATCGGGCTCCACCGGCAGGCCAAAGGGCGTGCTGGTCGAGCATCGGTGCATCATCAATTACGTGTCCGGCGCCGTGCGGCTTTTCGGCTTGTCGCCAGACGATATCGTGCTGCAGCAAAACTCTCCGAGCTTCGATCTTTCGATAGAGGAAATCTTTCCGGCGCTTGCAAGCGGCGCGTCGCTGGTGCTCGCGTCGGGCGTGTTCGGCCTGACGGACGAGGAGGATGCAGGCTGCAGCGTCATTCATCTGACCGCAGCGCACTGGCAGAACCTGGTATCGGAGTGGGAACGCACCCCGGCTCTGGCTGCCGAACAACTCGCCGGCGTGCGCCTCGTCAATGTTACCGGCGATGCCATTCCGGCAGAAAAACTCGCAGCCTGGGACCAACTGCGGCCGGCTTCCACTCTTCTGGTCAATACCTACGGCCCAACTGAGACGGCGGTATCCTGTACTGCGGCATATCTGCGGCATGTCGCGCAGGACACTCGGGTGAGCATCGGCACTCCGATGGATAACGTCCAGATCTACATACTGGACGAACATCGCCGGCCGGTGCCGCAGGGCGCGGCCGGAGAGCTGTTCATCGGCGGCGTGAACGTCGCGCGTGGCTATCTCGGGCGGGCCGGCATCACCTCGGAGCGCTTTGTCGCTTGTCCTTACGGGCCGCCTAGCGGCCGCATGTATGCGAGCGGTGACCTGGCTTCCTGGCGACCTGACGGAGCGATCGACTTTCTCGGGCGGGCGGATCACCAGGTTAAGATACGCGGCTTCCGCATCGAACCCGGCGAGGTGGAAGCAGTGTTGCTGACCGAGCCCTCTGTCGCACAGGCGACAGTGCTCGCACGCGAGGATCTGCCCGGGCAAAAGCACCTGGTCGGCTATGTCGTTCCACGCGAGGGCGCCTGCGACCCGGCAGCGCTACGCCGTTCGCTGGCGGCCCGTCTACCGGCCTACATGGTCCCATCCGTCGTCCTGGTGCTCCCCGCTTTGCCGTTGACGCCCAACGGCAAGCTCGACCGCGCAGCCTTGCCGGCCCCCGACTTCACCCCGTTTGTCACGCGCAGTCCCCGTACGCCGCGAGAGGAAATCCTTGCGGGGCTGTTTGCGGAGTTGCTCGGCTTGGCCAGTGTCGGCATCGACGATGATTTCTTCGACCTGGGCGGCCATTCCCTGCTCGCGACAAGGTTGATCAGCCGCATACGCTCCACGCTCGGGGTGGAATTGCCGCTGCGGGCGATATTCGAGACGTCGGCCATCGCCGGCCTGGCGCCGCGGCTCGACCGCGTGGCGGCCGCCCGCCCTGCTTTGCGGGCCCAGAAGCGGCCGTCGGCGATCCCTCTGTCGTTCGCACAGCGGCGGCTCTGGGTTCAGGATCAGATCGAAGGGCCGAGTGCGAGCTACAACATCGCGTTGGCCCTGCGTCTGGAGGGCGCCGTGCAGGCTGATGCGCTGGCGGCTGCCCTTGACGATGTGATCGCCCGCCACGAAAGCCTGCGCACCATCTTCCCCGATGACGGTGGAGTAGCAACGCAGTCGATCCTGCCGGCATCGGCTGCATCCTGTGCATTCGAATTGGTCGATGCGCGGGCGGCGCAGCTGCCGGATCTGCTGGCCCGGGCGGCAACCCACCGTTTCAGGCTGTCTGCGGAACTGCCGATACGTGCCTGGCTGTTTCGCCTGGGTTCCGGCCAACACGTGCTCCTGCTGCTCACCCATCATATCGCCAGCGATGGGTGGTCGACCGAGCCACTGGCGAGGGACCTCGGCACGGCTTACGCGGCGCGCTGCCGCGGCGCGGCGCCAGGCTGGCAACCGTTGCCTGTGCAATATGCCGACTACACCCTCTGGCAGCATCAGCTGCTCGGAGAGGAGACCCACGCCGACAGCCTGATCGCACGCCAGCTGGTCTACTGGAAAGCCGCCTTGGCCGGCCTGCCGGAGCAGATTACCTTGCCCTCCGACCGGCCACGCGCGCCGGCTGCCAGCCGTTCTGGAGAGACCGTTGTCTTTACCTTGGAGGCCGGGCTGCAGGGCCGGCTGATGACGCTGGCGCGTGAGGCCCGCGCCAGTCTCTTCATGGTCCTGCAGGCCGGTCTGGCGACCTTGCTGAGCCGCCTCGGCGCCGGGACCGATATCGTTGTTGGCAGTCCGGTCTTCGGCCGCGCCGACGACGTGCTGGATGACCTGGTCGGCTTCTTCGTCAATACCCTCGTCTTGCGCACCGACCTGTCCGGCGATCCCTCCCCCCGCACGCTGCTGTCACGGGTGCGTGAAGCCGATCTGGCCGCACACGCGCATCAGGACCTGCCGTTCGAGCGGCTGGGGGAGTTTCTCAACCCGCCACGCGCGCTGGGCCGTCACCCGCTGTTTCAGGTCATGCTCGTCCTGCAGAATACGAAGGATGTACATTTCGCATTGGACGGGCTTGCCGTCGCACGCCATCCGGTCGTCACGGGCACCGCAAAATTCGACCTGACGTTCGAGTTTGAGGAGGTGCGCGGCGCGAATGGCGCCTCGGGTGGCGTGGAATGCACGCTCGAGTTCGCCACCGACATGTTCGACCGTGCGACGGTCGAAGTGCTGGCCGAACGCCTGGTGCGTGTGCTCGAGGCAATGGCGGCGGCGCCTGGCCGGCCGGTGGGACAGCTGGACCTGCTCTCCTCGGC